>JAEXTE010000062.1 GCA_023453655.1 Pseudomonadota bacterium | reverse complement strand
GGCTCTGCGCCTGGCGCGCCTTGCTGGCCTTGGCCTTGAAGCGGTCGATGAACTTCTGCAGGTGGGCGCGCTCGGCCTGCTCCTTCTCGTGCGCGATCTGCTGCTGGCGCAGGTGTTCGGCGCGCTGCCGCTCGAAGGCGGTGTAGTCGCCGACGTACAGCTTCGCCTTGCCGTCGTTGAGGTGCAGGGTGTGGGTGGACACGCCGTCGAGGAACTCGCGGTCGTGCGAGATCAGCAGTAGGGTGCCGGGGTACTTGAGCAGCCACTGCTCCAGCCACAGCACCGCGTCGAGGTCGAGGTGGTTGGTGGGTTCGTCGAGCAGCAGCAGGTCGCTGGGCATCATCAGCGCCCGCGCCAGGTTCAGGCGCACGCGCCAGCCGCCGGAGAAGGCACTCACCGGTCGGTGGTGGGTCTCGGCCGGGAAGCCCAGGCCGTGCAGCAGGCGGCCGGCGCGGGCCTCGGCGTCGTAGCCGCCCAGTTCGGCCAGCTTCTGGTGGGCCTCGGCCACGGCCTCCCAGTCCTCGCGGGCGTTGGCCTCGGCCTCGGCCTTGATCACGGCGTGGATCACGTCGTCGCCGCCCAGCACGAAGTCGATGGCGGGGTCGGGCAGCGAAGGGGTTTCCTGGGCCACGCTGGCGATGCGGACCCGGTTGGGCACGTCGAGGTCGCCCAGGTCGGGCTCGAGCTCGCCGCGCACCGCGGCGAACAGGGAGGACTTGCCGGTGCCGTTGCGCCCGACCACGCCCACCCGCCAGCCGGCGTGCAGGGCCAGGTCGACGTTGGACAGCAGCAGGCGCTCGCCCCGGCGGAGGGCGAAATTGCGGAAGGCGATCATGGGGCGCGGATTCTACCGGAGCCGGCAGGCGGGCCCGCCCGCGCGGGCCGCACGGGCGACTTATGCAGAATATGCATAAGAAGATGGCTTATTCCGTTTTGTTTGCTTGTTACGCCGGAGTTAATTTCACGCCCGTCCCCCGTTGTCGCAAGGAGTTCCGCATGGTCCGCCATCCCCTCGCCGCCGCCCTGCTGCTGGCGCTTGTCGCCCCCGCGGCGCTCGCCCAGTCCGCGGACGCCCCCACCCCCGGCACCCTGGACACGATCATCGTGACCGGCACGCGCGTGGCCGACCGCACGGTCGCCGAGTCCCAGTCGCCGATCGACATCATCGGTAGCGAGGCCCTCCAGGCCACCGGCACCACCGAGCTGGCCACCGCCCTGGCCCGCGCCCTGCCCTCCCTGAACTTCCCGCGCCCGGCGCTGACCGACGGCACCTCGGCGATCCGCCCTGCCCAGCTGCGCGGTCTCGCGCCAGACCAGGTGCTGGTACTGGTCAACGGCAAGCGCCGCCACACCTCGTCACTGCTCAACCTCAACGGCACGATCGGCCGCGGCTCGGCCCCGGTGGACCTCAACACCATCCCGGTCTCGGCGATCGACCGCGTCGAAGTGCTGCGCGACGGCGCCTCGGCCCAGTACGGCTCCGACGCCATCGCCGGCGTGGTCAACGTGGTGCTCAAGGGCGCGCGCGAGGGCGGCAGCCTGCTGGTGCAGCACGGGCAGTACTCGGCGGGCGACGGCGCCCAGTCGCAGATCGCCGGCGACGGCGGCCTGGCGCTGGGCGAGGACCGCGGCTTCCTCCACCTGTCCGCACAGATCGGCCGCCAGGACCGCACCAACCGCGCGCGCCCGTTCGCCGGCACGCCCGGCCCCACCCAGCCGGCGCTGGGCCAGAAGGCCTTCGTGATCGGCGAGCCGGACGTGGACTTCGGTGCGGTCGGGCTCAACCTCGACTACGCGCTGACCGACCATCTGTCGGTTTACGCCTTCGGCACCGCCAGCAACCGCGACATCACGTCGTTCGCGTTCTTCCGCGCGCCGGGCAACCCCACCCAGAACATCCCGTCCATCTATCCCGACGGTTTCCTGCCGGAGATCAACAACATCTCCAGGGACCGTTCGCTGGTCGCGGGCCTGAAGGGCTTCACCGACAGCGGCTGGAACTGGGACCTGAGCTACAACCACGGCTACAACCACCTCGAGTTCTATACGCGCAACACGCTCAACGCCAGCCTGGGCGCGTCCTCGCCGACCGAGTTCTACGACGGCGCGCTCGAGACCACCCAGAACATCGTCAACCTCGACGTCAGCCGCCAGTTCGACTGGGGCCTGGCCTATCCGGCGACGCTGTCGTTCGGCGTCGAGGCGCGCAACGAGAAGTGGAACCAGTCGCCGGGCGAGTACGGCTCCTGGGCCGACGCCGGCCAGGGCCCGGTGGGGGCGCCGGGAGGCGCGCAGGGCTTCGGCGGTTTCGCACCGGCAGTCTCGGGCGCCTACGACCGCGACAGCCATGCCGCCTACGTCGGCCTGGAGGCGGATTTCACCGAGCAGTTCTCCGGCGGCATCGCCGCGCGCTACGAGGACTACGACGATTTCGGCAGCCAGGCCTCGGGCAAGCTCTCGGCGCGCTACGCCTTCAGCGATGCCGTCGCCCTGCGCGGCACCGTGTCCTCGGGTTTCCGCGCGCCCTCGCTGGCGCAACAGTATTTCCAGACCGTGAGCACGGTGTTCCTGCCGGGCGTGTCCACCCCCTTCGAGATCCGCACCTTCCCGGCCAGCAGCGCGGTGGCCCAGGCCTTCGGCGCCGAGCCGCTGCAGCCGGAAGAGTCGCTGTCCTACAGCCTGGGCCTGGTGCTGCAGCCGACCGAAGGGCTGTACGTGACCGTGGACGCCTACCAGATCGACGTCGACGACCGCATCGCACTCTCGTCCAACCTCACCGGCGACGCGGTGCGCACCCTGCTCGAGTCGCGCGGCATCTTCGGCGTGAACGGCGGCCGCTACTTCACCAACGCCATCGACACCCGTACCCGCGGCATCGACGTGGTCGGTACCTGGCGCGTGCCGCTGGCGGCCAGCACGCTGGACCTCACCGGCGGCTACAACCACACGAAGACCGAGATCACCCGGATCGCCGCCAACCCGCCGGAACTCGAGCAGAACGGACTGAACCTGGAGCGCATCGACCGGGTCGAGGCCGGCCGCATCGAGCAGGGCTTCCCGCGCAACAAGCTGCTGCTGGGCGGCGTGTGGACCGGCCAGCAGTGGTCGTTCTCGGCCAACGCGACCCGCTACGGCAGCGTGCGCACCACGCCCAACAACGCCGCGCTCGACCAGGAGTACGGCGCCAAGTGGCTGCTCGATGTTTCGACCAGCTTCCGGCCCGACGGCCGCTGGACCCTGACCCTGGGCGCCGACAACGTGCTCAACGAGTATCCGGACGAGAACAGCTTCGGCAATTCGACCAACGGGCAGTTCCCGTACAGCAACCTGTCGCCGTTCGGGTTCGGTGGTGCGTTCGTGTACGGCAAGGTCGGCTACCGCTGGTAAGCGGCGCACCCGCTCCTGCGTGTCCCGCAGCGCCCCGGTCCCGCCGGGGCGTTGCGCTTTTGGCGTCGCGCCTGCTCCTCGCCTTTGATGTTCGAGCCGTAAGGCTCGCTTGACGGCTCGGACATCGACGGCACCGGCCAGAGCGGAGGCGGAAGCGAGAGCCGCATCCGGCGATGTCCGCAGCGCGGGCGCACGAAACCTGCGCCAGGATTTGTCGAACGTGCCGGCAGGCAATGCAGCGCCTAGCCGGAAAAAAACCCGGAATCCCGCCCGGAATTGATCGATCCGCCCGCATCCGCCAAACTGCAACCCCAGAAGCCACGCTAGACCACGGGCCTCGATGCATCATGACACCGACCTGATCAACATCGTCGCCGTTGGCCTTGCCGTCGCGTTCGTGCTCGGTGCCCTGGCCAACCGGCTGCGCATGTCCCCGCTGGTCGGTTACCTCGCCGCGGGCATCATCGTCGGACCCTTCACCCCCGGATTCGTCGCCGACCAGGAGCTGGCCAACCAGCTCGCCGAGATCGGCGTGATGCTGCTCATGTTCGGGGTCGGCCTGCACTTCTCGCTCAAGGATCTCATGGAGGTCAAGGCGATCGCGATCCCGGGCGCGGTGGCGCAGATCACCGTGGCCACGGTGCTGGGCTGGGGCCTGTCCGCGATCCTGGGCTGGCCCACCCTGCATGGCGTGATCTTCGGCTTCGCGCTGGCGACCGCCAGCACCGTGGTGCTGCTGCGGGCGATGGAGGAGCGGCGCCTGCTGGAGACCACGCGCGGCAGGATCGCGGTCGGCTGGCTGATCGTCGAGGACCTCGCCTGCGTGCTCGCGCTGGTGATGATGCCGGTGCTGGCCGACATCTTCGTCGGCACCGAGGGTGCGCCGCCGCCCACGCTGGGTGGCGTGCTCAACACCGTGATGTGGACCATGCTGAAGGTCGCGGCCTTCGTGGCGGTGATGCTCGTGGTCGGGCGACGGGTGATCCCGCTGGTGCTCGAGCGCATCGCCGGCACCGGTTCGCGCGAGCTGTTCACCCTGTCGGTGCTGGCGATCGCGCTCGGCATCGCCTTCGGCTCCGCCCTGCTGTTCGGCGTGTCCTTCGCGCTGGGCGCGTTCTTCGCCGGCATGCTGCTCAACGAGTCCGAGCTCAGCCACAAGGCGGCCAACGATTCGCTGCCGCTGCGCGATGCGTTCGCGGTGCTGTTCTTCGTCTCGGTCGGCATGCTGTTCGACCCGATGATCCTGGTGAACCGCCCGCTCGAGGTGCTGGCCACCGCGTTCATCATCATGTTCGGCAAGTCGGCTGCGGCGTTTTTCATCGTGCGCGCGTTCGGCCATCCGGTCTCGACCGCGCTGACCATCTCCGCCAGCCTGGCCCAGATCGGCGAGTTCGCCTTCATCATCGCGGGCCTGGGCGTGGCGTTGCGCATGCTGTCGGTGGACGAACAGTCGCTGGTGCTGGCCGGCGCGCTGATCTCGATCATGCTCAACCCGATGATCTTCCGCCTGCTCGACCGGCGCCTGGCCAGGCGCGCCGCGACCGAAGCCGCCGCGGCCGAAGACGCGGCCAGGAGCGAGGAGGAGCAAGATCCGCTCGCGCATCCGGCGCTGGACGTGGACGACCACACCATCGTGGTCGGGTACGGCCGCGTCGGCCGGCAGCTGGCGTTGCTGCTGCGCGACCGCGGCGTGCCGGTGGTGGTGGTCGAGGAGGACGGCGACCTGGCGCACCGCGCGCGCGAGGAGGGCCTGCTGGCGGTACGCGGCAACGTGGCCTCGGTGCCGGTCATGCAGGAGGCCCTGCCGGGTCGGGCCAAGCTGGCGGTGTTCGCGATCCCGCGCGCGCTCGAGGCCGGCGAGACCATCGAGCGCATGAAGACGCTCAACCCGGCGCTGACCGTGCTGGCCCGCGCCCACAGCGAGGCCGAAGTGCGCCACCTGCTGCAGCACGGCGCCGACGGCGCGGTGCTGGCCGAACGCGAGCTGGCGTTCTCGCTGGCGGAGATGGTGATGTCGACGCCGCCCTACCGGCCTGCGCGCAAGCCCGCGAGCGACGACACCGCGCCGCCCAGCGATCCCGCGCCGGCCGCGGCGTAAGCGTGCGCGGCGACCGCCGCCGGGGCCACGGCCGATGCGAATCGCCTTCCTGACCGGTGCCGGCATGTCCGCCGAAAGCGGCGTGCCAACCTTCCGCGACGCGCTGACCGGCCTGTGGGCCCGCTACGATCCCGAACAACTGGCGACCGAGGCCGCGTTCCGCCGGGACCCGGCACTGTGCTGGGGCTGGTACCGCTGGCGCGCGGCCCTGGTGCGGCGCGCCCTGCCGCATGCGGGACACCTGGGCATCGCCGCGCTGGCGAACTCCGGACACGCGGTGTCGGTGGTCACCCAGAACGTCGACGACCTGCACGAGCGCGCCGGTTCGACCGGCGTGATCCACCTGCACGGCAGCCTGTTCGCCTCGCGCTGCCTGGACTGCGGGCACCGCGTCTCGCCCGATCCCATCCTCGCGGACCCACCGCCCGGCGACGCAGGCGCGCGCGAAACGCCACCGCCCTGCCCCGCCTGCGGCGGCCCCTTCCGCCCGGGCGTGGTCTGGTTCGGCGAGGCGCTGCCCGAGGCCGCCTGGACGGCCGCCGGCGACGTGCTCGACCGCTGCCAGTTGCTGGTGGTGGTCGGCACCTCCGGCCTGGTGCATCCGGCGGCCTCGCTGCCGATGCGCGCACGTCGGCGAGGCGTGCGCGTGGTCGAGATCAACCCGGTCGAAAGCGCGGTCTCGACCTTCGCCGACGAACACCTGCGCATGCCGGCCAGCGCCGGCATCCAGTCCCTGCTCGACCGGCTGCGCTGAGCGGCGCTGCGCTCAGGCCTGCGCCAGCGCCTGGTCGAGGTCGGCGACCAGGTCGTCGACGTGCTCGATACCCACGCACAGTCGCACCGTCTCCTCGCTGACGCCCGCCAGCGCCAGTTCCTCCGGCGAGAGCTGACGATGCGTGGTCGAGGCCGGATGGGTGGCGAGGGAACGCGTGTCGCCGATGTTCACCAGCCGGGTGAACAGCTGCAGCGCGTCGAGGAAGCGCGCACCGGCCTCGCGGCCGCCGCGCAGGCCAAAGGTGAACAGGCCCGAGGCGCCACCGTCGCGCAGGTATTTCCGCGCCAGCGCGTGGTCGGGATGGTCGGCCAGCCCCGCGTAGTTGACCCACTCCACCTTGGGATGGCCCTGCAGGTGCCGCGCGACCGCCAGCGTGTTGGCGTTGATGCGGTCCATGCGCAGCGGCAGCGTCTCGATGCCCTGCAGGATCAGGAAGGCGTTGAACGGCGACAGCGCCGCGCCGGTATTGCGCAGCGGCACCACGCGCGCGCGACCGATATAGGCCGCCGGCCCCAGCGCCTCGGTATAGACCACGCCGTGGTAGCTCACGTCCGGTTCGTTGAGGCGGCGGAAGCGCGCCTTGTGCTCGGCCCAGGGGAAGCGGCCCGAATCGACGATCGCGCCGCCGATGCTGTTGCCGTGCCCGCCCAGGTACTTGGTCAGCGAATGCACCACGATGTCGGCGCCGAAGTCGATCGGCCGCAGCAGGTACGGCGTGGGCACGGTGTTGTCGACGATCAGCGGCACGCCATGGGCATGGGCCACCTTCGCCACCGCCTCGATGTCGGTGATGTTGCCCAGCGGGTTGCCGATCGATTCGACGAAGACCGCCCTGGTGCGGTCGTCGATCAGCCGGGCGAACGATTGCGGGTCGCGATGGTCGGCGAAGCGCGTCTCGATGCCGAACTGCGGCAGCGTGTGCGCGAACAGGTTGTAGGTGCCGCCATAGAGCGCGGTGGACGAGACGATATTGTCGCCGGCCTCGGAAATGGTCTGGATCGCGTAGGTGATCGCCGCCTGGCCCGAGGCCAGCGCCAGCGCGCCGATGCCGCCCTCCAGCGCCGCGACGCGCTGCTCGAGCACGTCGGTGGTCGGATTCATGATCCGGGTGTAGATGTTGCCCGGCACCTTGAGGTCGAACAGGTCGGCGCCGTGCTGCGCGCTGTCGAAGGCGTAGGCGACGGTCTGGTAGATCGGCACCGCGACCGAACGCGTGGTCGGGTCGGGCGAATAGCCGCCGTGCACGGCGATGGTTTCGGGCTTCCAGCTGTTTTCGGCCATGGCGACGTGGTGTCTGGAGACGGGCTTCCGACCATACGTCAAAGCTGGCGCGCGTGGACGTCAGGTTGCACGGGCAACTTTAGGGAACGGTGGCGTCGGCGCGTCGAACGGATCCGTGGAATGGCCGCTTCGGCGTGCGCCCCCACCCCGGCCCTCCCCCGCAAGCGGGGGAG
>JAEXTE010000017.1 GCA_023453655.1 Pseudomonadota bacterium | reverse complement strand
CGCCCCGTCAGCGCGCCGCGCCCACCCGCACGCAAGGCTCAGTACATGACCCGCAGGGTCACGCCGTAGGTCCGCGGCGCGCCGAGGAACGCGTTCCACGACCCGGTCTGGATCGGGGCGTCGAAGCCCACCTGGCTGTAGGTCTCGTCGGTGAGGTTGCGGCCCCAGAGTTCGACCGCCCAGCGCCGGTTGCGCGAACCGAGCACCACGCGTGCATCCACGACGGTGTATGCCTCCTGGAACTTCTGCGGATCGAGGTCGGACCCGGTGTTGTGGTCGCCGGTGTAGCGTGCCCCGAGATAGACGCGGCCCAGCAGGCTGTCGGCGAAATCCCACTCGTAGGTCATCGACGCGTTCGCCTGCCAGCGCGGCATGAAGCCCGGCGTGGCGCCCGGCAGCAGCACCAGGTCGGCATCGGGCAGCAGGTCGTTGCCGAACTCCGCCTGCAGCCAGGTCGCGCCGCCCTGCAGCGACAGGCCGTCGACTGGCGTCTGCCACATCAGGTCGAGGTCGAGGCCGTGGCTCTTGAGCTCGGGAATCGAGCGCACGACGTAGCTGGTGCCCAGGAAGCTGTTGAGCTGGAAGTCGGTGAAGGTCTGCTGGAACAGCGACGCGTTGATCAGCAGGTTGCCGCCGGCCAGGGTCGACTTCAGGCCCAGCTCGTAGCTGTCGACGAACTCGCCCGGGAACGAGGTGTCGTCAACCGGCGTGATGCCCGGGCCGCCCGAGGACAGGCCGTTGGACGACTGCACGCGGTCGAGGTTGAAGCCGCCGGCCTTGTAGCCGCGCGCCGCCGACACATACGTCATCAGCGCGTCACTCCAGCGGTAGGACGCCCGCAGCGAACCCGACCACTCCTTCTCGTCGCGCTCCTGCCAGGTGTCGCGGCCGTCGTGCATCACGTTGCTCCACGGCAGGCACATGTAGCCGATCACCGTTGGCACCAGCCCGGCGATGTAGGGGCCGGGCACGCCGCGGCCGGCCAGGGCCGCGCCGACCTGGGCGGGATTGACCAGTCCGTTGGCGCAACCGATGCCGCCGTTCGGATTGGAAAGCTGCGAGCGCAGCGTCTTGCGTTCGTCGGTGTAGCGCGCGCCGATCGTGATGTCGAGCGCGTCGGTGGCGTGCCAGACGTTGTTGGTGAACAGCGCCGTGCTGCGCGCGTTCTGTTCGAAGTGGTCGTGGCTGCCGCCACCGACGAAGGTGGTGCCGTAGGGCCTGCCCGCCGCCTGCGACAGGAACAGGAACGGGTTGCTGGTGTCGACCAGGCCCGCCGGGAAGGCGCTGGCGATGTTGCTCAGCAGCGCGATCGACAGGTAGGGCTCGTAGGCGCCGCCCATGGTGATGCTGTCGTTGCGCACCAGGTCCTCGTCGGCGTAGAAGGCGCCGAACATCCAGTCCACGCGCTCGCTCGATCCGGTCAGCCGCAGCTCCTGGCTGAAGGTCTCGAAGCCGACGTCGTTCAGGCCGTCGCCGTAGGGGCGGACCCAGATCGGCGCGGTGGTGAAGTCCAGGTCGCCGGAATTGAGGTTGCTCCAGTCGCGCAGCGCGGTGATCGAGGTCAGGGTGGCATCGCCGATCCAGGGCGTGTCCCAGTCGACCTGCACCGACACGCCCTTGTCCTCGACCGACTGGCGGGTGATGTCGTTGCTGTAGGCCAGGCGCCGCGAAGGATCGGGAACGGGGATGACCCCCGCGCCGCCGGCCAGCGCATCGACGATGGCGGCGGTGGGACCGCGCGTGGTGGTCACCGAGGCGCAGCATACCTCGCTGCGGCTGGCGAAGTCGGCGATCGCGCGGATCCGCAGTCCATCGGTCGGCTCGAGCAGCAGCTGCCCGCGCAGTCCGTGGAAGTCGAGGTTGCTGTCCTCGGTGCTGGTGCGCGGTCCGGCGCCGGTTTCGACGTCGAGGAATCCGTCGCGCCAGCGCTTGACGCCGTAGAGGCTGAACGCCGCGGTGTCGCTGATCGCGTCGTTGTAGCTGGCCGACACGCCGAACAGGCCGTAGTTGCCGGCGGTGACCTCGGCTTCGGCGCTCTGGTTGTAGGACGGCGCGCGCGTGACCACGTTGATCAGGCCCGCCGAGGTGTTCTTGCCGAACACCGTGCCCTGCGGGCCCTTGAGCACCTCCACCCGTTCGACCGGGCCGAGGTCGCCGAAGCCCACGCCGTTGCGAGGACGGTAGACGCCGTCGATCACCACCCCCACCGACGATTCGAGGCCGGGGTTGTCGCCGACCGTGCCGACGCCACGCAGGCGCACCGTGGTCTGGCTTTCCGAGGCGGTGCTGGTGACGCTCATGCCCGAGACCAGGTGCTGCAGCTCCTTGATGTCGCGCGCGCCTGCATCCTGCAGCAGCTGTTCGGGCAGCACGCTCAGAGTGATCGGCACGTCCTGCAGCGCCTCCTCGCGCTTCTGCGCGGTGACGACCAGGGCGTCGAGCGTGGTGGCGCGTTCGCTGGATGCGGGCTGTGCGGCGCTGCCGCCGTCCTCCTGCATGGCGTCGGCGGCGAGCGTGGTGGTCGCGAAACCGCACAGTGCGAACGCCACCGACGCGGCCAGCATGTTGCGATGGATCTTGTTGCCGTTCATGGGTCTACCCTCCCGTAGTCCTGCGTTGGGCCCCTCGTTGGCCGCCGCCCCCTGCGACGGCCCGGAAGCCTCGAATGTGTGCCTGTCTTCGTGTCGCCCGTGCTTCCGCGTCCCCTGCGTCCCCGCCTGTCCCGGACCTCCTCCGCCGCCGGTGTCCGCCTACGCCGCCTCCGCCCGCGCCAGTCCATGCAACGCGCGCAGGTGTTCGTCCGTCGTCCCCATCCGCAGCTCGAACGCCAGCAGGCGCCGGAAGCAGTGGCTGACGTCGAGTTCGTCGGTCATGCCCATGCCGCCGTGCAGCTGGACCGCTTCCTGGCCGACCCGGCGCGCGGCCTGGCCGACCACGACCTTGGCGCCCGAGACCGCCTCGCGCCGCGCCTGCGCGTCATTGCCCAGGCAGGCCGAGGTGGCCAGGTAGGTCATCGAGCGCGCCTGTTCGACCTGCATGTACATGTCCGCCATGCGGTGCTGCAGCGCCTGGAAGCGGCCGATCGGGGTGCCGAACTGCACCCGGTCGCGGGTGTACTGCACGGTGGTGGCGAGCGCGCGGTCGAGCACGCCCAGCGCATCGGCGCACAGCGCCGCCAGGCCGTGGTCGAGCGCCTGGTGCAGCGCTGCGGACGCGTCGCCGCTGCCGAGCCGCGCCGCGGCGGGCAGCTGCAGGTCCAGCGCGATGTCGGCCGCGCGCTGGCCGTCGACCGTGCGCAGCGTCCGCTGCTGCACGCCTTCGGCGTCGCGCTCGACCAGGAACACGCCGGTGCCGTCGTCCGTGCATGCGCTCACCAGCAGCCAGCGCGCCATCGGCGCGTGGTAGACGCGGGCCTTGCGGCCGCGCAGGCGCCAGCCGTCGCCTTCCCTGGCGGCGGTGGTGGCGCGCGGCGCGAACCAGCCGCCGTCCTCGTCGTGGGCCAGCACCGCGATCGCCTCGCCCGAGGCCAGCGCCTCGAGCAGCGTCGCCCGCTGTTCACCCTGCGCCAGCAGCGAGACCACGCGCGTAGCGAGCACCGCGCTGGAGTGGAAGGGTTCGAGCAGCAGGCCCGCGCCCGTCGCCTGCGAGACCAGCATCGTGCCCACCGGGCCGGCGCCGATGCCGCCGTCGGCCTCGTCGATGTCGAGCGCGAGCAGGCCCAGCTCGGCCAGCGCGCGCCAGGTGTCGGCCGACCAGCCTTCCTCGCCGGCGATGGTCTTCGCGCGGTGCTCGAGCGGGTAGTCGGACGCCAGATACCGCCGGATCGAGTCCTGCAGCATCTGCTGTTCTTCGGTGAAGGAGAAATCCATGCGTGGTGACCTCAGAGTTGCAGGACCATCTGCGCGATGATGTTGCGCTGGATCTCGTTGGATCCCCCGTAGATGCTCAGCTTGCGCAGGTTCATGTAGTGGCCGACGGCGCGCGGCACGTCCTCGCCGTCGCCTTCGTATTCCAGCGCGCGCGCTCCCAGCGCCTCGACCTGGAGTTCGGTGATGCGCTGCAGGATCTCGGTGCCGCGGATCTTGAGCATCGAGGCCTCCGGGCCGGGCGCCTGCTGGCGCGCCTCGGCGAAGATCACGCGCAGGTTGGTGACCTCCAGCGCGCGCAGCTCCAGCGCGACCTGGGCGATGCGCGAGGCGAACACCGGGTCGTCGGCCAGCGGCGCGCCGTCGCGCACGGCCTCGGCGGCCATGCGCCGCAGCCGCGCCAGTTCGCGCCGACTGGCGCCGATGCCGGCGATGTTGGTGCGCTCGTGGCCGAGCAGGAACTTGGCGCAGGTCCAGCCTGCGTTCTCCTCGCCCACCAGGTTTTCGACCGGCACGCGCACGTTGTCGAAGAACACCTCGTTGACCTCGTGCCCGCCGTCGAGCAGGCGCGTGGGCTGCAGGCGGATGCCGGGCGTGCGCATGTCGATCAGCAGGAAGCTGATGCCGCGCTGCGGCTTGGCGTCCGGATCGGTGCGCACCAGGCAGAAGATCCAGTCGGCATGCTGGCCGAGCGTGTTCCAGGCCTTCTGGCCGTTGACCACGTAGTGGTCGCCGTCGCGCTCGGCGCGGGTCTTGAGCGAGGCGAGGTCCGAGCCGCTGCCCGGCTCCGAATAGCCCTGGCACCACCAGTCGCTGCCGTCGAGGATGCGCGGCAGGAAGCGCTGCTGCTGCGCCGGCGTGCCGTAACGCATGATCACCGGCGCCACCATCTTCAGGCCGAACGGCAGCTGGATCGGCGCGTCGGCCACGGCGCATTCGATGTCGAACAGGTACTGGCGGGTCTTGTCCCAGCCGGTGCCGCCGAACTCGCGCGGCCACATCACCGCGCCCCAGCCGTGCGCGTGCAGGATCTTCTGCCAGCGGCGCAGGTCGTCGGCCACCTGGCTTTCGTCGCCGCGGCGCACGCGGTCGCGGATGTCGCCTGGCAGGTGCGCGGCGACGAAGGCGCGCACTTCGTCGCGGAACGCGAGTTCGTCGGGGCTGAAGTTCAGGTCCATGGAGGCTCCGGTGGCTCAGGGCGCGTGCAGCGCGTCGAGGATCTGGCGCCGCAGCTGGGGCAGCGCGGCATAGGGATCGGGGGGAGGCGCCTGCGCCTGCAGGGCGTCGTGGGGGGGGCGCCCGCCCCCCCCCCCCCCCCGGGGG
>JAEXTE010000431.1 GCA_023453655.1 Pseudomonadota bacterium | reverse complement strand
CCGGGCAGGTCTGGCTCACGGCGATCGTTGGCCCCCACCCCGGCCCTCCCCCGCACGCGGGGGAGGGAGATATGCCGAGGCGCGGCGAGATCGAGGGCGTGCGCCCCCGTACGCCGGGGAGGGAGTCGACACACCGCGCGTGGCCTGCTTCCTCGCCCTTCGTCAGCCGGCCGGCAGCCAGACGCTGGCCACCGCGCCACCGCCGGGGCCGTTGCGCAGGTCGGCCTCGCCGCCGTGCAGTGCCGCCACCTCGCGGACGAAACCGAGTCCCAGGCCGCTGCTGCGCGCACCGCTGCCGGGGCGCGGCAGCGAGTAGAAGCGCTCGAAGACCCGCCCGGCCGCGTAGTCGGGGATGCCCGTCCCCTGGTCGCACACCTGCAGCCGCAGCCGCGGTCCTTCCATGCGTGCATCCAGCGACACGGCGCCGCCGCGCGGCGAGAAGTCGATGGCGTTGTCGAGCAGGTTGCCCAGCATCTGCCGCAGCAGGAACCGGTCGCCCTGCAGCGGCGGCAGCGCGTGCTCCGCCCGCGATTCGAGCCGCACGCCCGCCTCGCCGGCGCGCAGCGCGGCATCGGCCAGCACATCGTCGAGCAGCGCGGCCACGTCCACCGCTTCCGGCGCCTCGATCCGCTGCCGGTACTCGACCGCGGCCAGCGCCAGCAGCTTGTCGATGGTGCGGGTCATGCGCTCGCCCTGCTGGCGGATGGTGCCGGCGAACTGGATGCGGTCGGCCTCGGGCAGCGGCCGCTCGAGCAGTTCGGCCGCGCCGCGGATCGCGGTCAGCGGCGACTTGAGTTCGTGGGTCAAGCTGTGCACGTAGTGCTCCACGTACTGCTTGCCCTCGAGCCGGTCGCGCATGGTTTCCAGCGCCAGGCCGAGGTCGCGGAACTCGCCGGCGGCGCGCGGCAGGCTCGCGCGTTCGCCTTCGGTCACCGCGCGCGCGTAGCGCTGCAGCCCGCCCAGCTGGCGCGACAGCCACCACGCCGCGTACAGCCCAATCGCCAGCGCCGCGCCCAGCAGCACCATGCCCCAGCGGCGCACGATGCGCTCGCTGCGCAGGATCACCGGCTCGATGGTGCGGTTGGGCTTGGACACCGTCAGCACGCCGATCACCCGCTCGCCGTCGCGGATCGGCGCGGCCACGTACATCACCGAGGAGGATTCGTCGTCCGGATCGCTGCGCGTGGAGCGCGCGCCGTACTGCCCGCGCAGGGTGCGGTAGACGTCGTTCCAGCGCGAGTTGTCGCGCCCCAGCTCGCGGCCCGCCGAGTCGTACACGACGATCCCGTCGGCATCGGTCACCGTGATCCGGTAGCTCACGCTGGCCTTGTCGAAGTCCCAGATCCGGGCGTCGAGTTCGCGACCGTGCAGGGCGGCGATGCGCGCGGCGAAGCGGCCGTCGGCCATGCGCCCGGCCAGCATGTCGTCCGTCGCCAGCTCGGCCAGCACGTTGGCGGTATCGGCCAGGGTGTCCTCCATCGCCTGCCGCACGCCCGGCTTGACCTCCTGCACGAAGACCCGCATCAGCAGGAAGCCCGCGATCGCGACGATCACGAAGTAACCCAGCAGGATGCGCAGGCCGATCCGCATCGCGGCTCAGTCCACTGCCAGCGAGTAGCCGAGGCCACGGTGGGTGCGGATCGGCTCCGCTTCCGGGTCGATGGCGTGCAGCTTGGCGCGCAGGGTCTTGACGTGGGTGTCGATGGTGCGGTCGCCGCTTTCCAACGCATCGCCCCACACCCGGTCCATCAGCTGCGCACGGCTGAGCACGGCGCCCGGCCGCGCCAGCAGCGCCGCCAGCAGGCCGTATTCGTAGCGGGTGAGCTCGAGCAGGCGCCCGCGGTAACGGATGCGCATGCCGTCGGCGTCGTGGCTGAAATCGGCCGCGGCAGCGGTCTGGCCGGTGGCGCCTGCCTGCGCCCGCCGCAGCACCGCACGCACGCGCGCCACCAGCTCGCGCGGCGAGAACGGTTTGGGCACGTAGTCGTCGGCGCCCAGCTCGAATCCCAGGATCCGGTCGGCTTCGTCCTGGCGCGCGGTGAGGAAGATCACCGGCAGGTCGCGGTGCTCGCGCAGGCGCCGGCACAGCGCGAACCCGCCGAGGTCGGGCAGGCCGACGTCGAGGATCGCCAGGTCGAAGCCGGACGTCGCGGCCTGCTCCAGCGCCTCGCCCGCGGTCAGGCAATGCGTCGCCTCGTAGCCTTCCTCGCGCAGCGCGTAGAGCACCGTGCCGGCGATGGCGGCTTCGTCTTCGACCAGGAGGATGCGCATGGAGCCGTGATTCGCGATTGGTGGTTGGTGGTTCGAAAACGCCGCCCCGCCGCTGCGGCCGGTGCTGACGCGGCGGGACCGTACCGGCATGATGGCATCCGACGCGAGGCATCAGTAGCCCAGCCTCTTCAAATCACCAACCACGAATCACGACCCCATGAACTACCGCCACGCCTTCCATGCCGGCAACCACGCCGACGTGCTCAAGCACACGGTGCTGCTCGCGCTGTGCGAGGCGCTGGTGGCCAAGCCCTCGGCCTGCTTCGCGCTCGACACCCATGCCGGCCGCGGCCTCTACCGGCTGGACGGGGACGACGCGCGGCGCACCGGCGAAGCCGAGGCCGGGATCGGGGCGGTGCTCGCGCGCGGGACCGATCCGGTCCTGGCGCCCTACCGCGCCGCCGTCGACGCCTGCCGCGCCGCCCATGGCGAGGGCGCCTATCCCGGCTCGCCCTGGCTGCTGGCGCATGCGCTGCGCGGACAGGACCGCATCGCCTGCTGCGAACTGCAGCCCGAGGAAGCGGTCGCGCTGCGCCGCAGCTTCGCCGGCGACGCGCGGGTGGGGGTGCACCAGCGCGACGGCTATGCCGCCATCGACGCCCTGCTGCCGCCGCGCGCGGGCACCACCCGATTCGGCCGCGGCCTGGTGCTGGTGGACCCGCCGTACGAGGCGCAACGCGCGGAATTCGAGCCGATCCTGGCATCGCTGCGCTCGGGGCTGCTGCGCTGGCCGCAGGGCATGTTCGTGCTGTGGTACCCGGTCAAGCAGCGCGCCACCTTGCAGCCGTTCCTGCGCCGCGCCGCGCACCTGCCGGCGAAATCGGTGCTGGTGGCCGAACTGATGGTGCGTCCCGAGGAATCGGCGCTGCGCATGAACGGCAGCGGCCTGCTGCTGTGCAACCCGCCCTGGCGGTTCGAGCAGGTCCTGCAGGGGCTGCTGCCCGCGCTGCAGGGCGTGCTGGCGTCGGCGGGCGGCGCGCACCGCCTGCAGTGGCTGCGCCAGGACGCCGCCTGAGCCGCGCCCGCGCCTGAGGCGCCCTCGCATGGCGCTCGCGCGGCCAAGGTAAAATCGCGCCTTTCGCACGCTGGCAACGCTGTTGCCGGCGCGGTCGTGCTTTTCCGGATCCCGTGCCAATGCCCCAGGACACCGCCCCCGCCCTCCTGCCGCGCGCCGGCCAGCCCCGCGCCTGGTGGCGTGCGCCGGCCAGCCGCAGCGCGCTGGCC
>JAEXTE010000419.1 GCA_023453655.1 Pseudomonadota bacterium | reverse complement strand
CCGGCGCGAAGATCTGGGTCGACAACCGGGTCGACTTCGCCGACACGAAGAACCTGATCGTCGCGGGCATCACCCTGATCCTGGGCACCGGCGAGTTCACCCTGAAGTTCGGCGAATTCGCCCTGGGTGGGATCGGCACGGCGACCTTTGGTGCGATCGCACTGTATGCATTGCTGGACCGCGGGTCGCGGCGCGACTAGAGGCTCTAGTTCCTCATGCGGACACGGCCATCGTTGGGGACGCCGCGACAGCAGGGCAGAACCGCCAGCCTGGTGCTGTAGAACCAGAGGAACCCGGCACCCGGCTGCCTCATGGCCCCCTGCCGCTATCGGCCGAGCAGCATCGTTGCCCGGCTCAACAGCAGCTTCCCGACCAGCGCGATCGGGAAGGACCTGTAGGCAGGCACGTCGTCCGGCCCGGAAGTGCAGGTTGCGAACCGCATGGCGATACGCGACTGGAGCGTGGCCGCCGACGCGATGCGGGCGCGATAGACCGAGATCCAGTGCTGCGCGTTGTCGAAGGCCAGGAACATGGGGCTGTTGCAGCAGGACGCCACCATGCGCCGGGTTGGCGAGTCCTGGCGCAGGCGAAACGGCTTCAGCAGCCCACTGCCTGTCGTGACGTCATAACGATCCTTGCGGTGCAGGACGTAATGCGTCCCGCCGTAAGCATCCGCCGTGGGTACCGGGGCAGGCAGCGCATCGAGCGCGCGCGCTGCCGCCTGGCAGTCGTCGCAGTGGCACGCCGCGCAATAGATGTGCGCGCCATCGAGTTCGACGGTCACCTTGCCGCAGGCGCAGGTGGCGCAGGTCCGTTGCATCGCTCAACTCCCTTGCTTGCGAGTTCACACGGGTGTGGCCCGCTTCCCCGCTCCAGCCTAGTCGCCGTTGTCGCGTCCTGGCAAATAGCGCGGCACCCGTTCCAGCAGACGCTGCACCAGCCCGGGCGCCGTGTAGTCGTACACATCCGGAATGCCAAGCACCGCGAGTCGCTTGCCACGCAGCTGCGGCGGGGACCGGGCGGCGATCTTCGTTCGGTGCGCCGCCTCCATGACCAGCACGACGTCCGCCCAGTCGAGCAGCTCGGCAGACACCGGGCAGTCCGCATCGTGACCGGTACCGGCGGAGGCCGTCTCCACGCCCGGCCAGTCCGCGAACACCTGCTCCGCGGTCGGGCTCCGCAAACGGTTCTTGCCACAGACGAACAGGACGTGGCAGCCCAAGGGACCATCCGTGTGGGCATCGGCCCCATTGTCGTACAGGGGTGGGCCGATCTCACGCTTGCTTGCGCCGGAGCGCAGCGACACCCCCAGGCTCAGGAGTCCCGGCGCACCCATGACGCCGAAGGTCGTCATCCCGATCAGCCCCGCGCGCTGGGACGTCGGACGGAATGTGGCCTTGCCGCGGTCATGCATGGCGACGCCGAGGCCGAACCTCATCATCAGCGCGCAGCAGGGCGCTGGTGCCCGGGGCCCGATTGGACCTGCGCTGCCGCCTGCGGCGACGGTCCAGCGAGCTCTCCACCATGAGCCCGGTGGTGTCCGGGCTGCTGCTGCGGCCAGCGGTGCGGTGGAACGGCGAGGCGGTCCAATCGGCAGACCGGCGAGGCGGTGGCAGGGGTTTCCCGCGTCGTTGGTTTGCAGCCGCGACGGCCCGGCCTTCATGGTCCCCACACGGCCGCTGTGAGATCTACCCGCACCCTTCGATCCCGGATACCTCCATGCGCCATGCCCGCTCCACTGCAGCCGCCGCCGCGCTGCTCCTGTCGGCCACGTTCTCCGTCCAGGCCCAGTCCCCGGAACTTGAAGCCGTCGCCTCGGTGGACCTGGCGCGTTATGTCGGCACCTGGTACGAGCAGGCCCACCTGCCGCTGTTTTTCCAGCGCAACTGCGTGGCGAACACGACGGCCCGCTACGCCCTGCGCGAGGACGGGCGCATCGACGTGGTGAACCAGTGCGACGACAAGGACGGCAAGCGCATCGAAGCGACCGCGATCGCGCGCCGCGTGGGCGAGAGCACCTCGAAGCTGGAAGTGCGGTTCGCGCCCGCGTTCCTGTCGTTCCTTCCGGCGGTCTGGGGCGACTACTGGATCCTCGACCTGGACCCCGGGTACCGCTGGGCCATCGTCGGCTCGCCGGACCGTAAGTACCTGTGGTTCCTCACCCGCGAACAGGCGTTCCCCGAGACGGAGCTGGACGCGCTGATCGACAAGGCGAGGGGCATGGGATTCGAGACTGCCAGGCTGATCCGGACGGAGCAGCGCTGAAGGGAGCCGGCGGCGCCGGGTCGTGCGGCATTCGCGGCCGCGGGAGCGGGGAGCGGCGCCCCCGGTGCCCAGCGATACCCGGTGAGGCCGCCGCGGGGCTCGCGGCGGGCCCCTGATCGGCAGTTCCGCAGGATCGGGGGGTCAAGATTTCCCTCCGCCGGCCGATGGATGTATTCATGGCCACGGTCGGCCGGCTGCGGCGACCGGGATGCCGGGTCTCCCATCCGGCCGCTTTCACCGGGCGGCGGGCGGGGGACAGCATCGTCGCCGTTGTCGTCGTGGGAGCCGGACTCATGCCAGCACGGGAAGCAGGACAGGCGCACGGCGGGGCGGACGCGGACCGGCTGGGCGCACACGGGTGGCAGGCCAGTTCTCCCCTGTGGGCATTGGCGTTGCTGCTGCTGGGCCTGCTGGCCACCGCCGCGACCGCGCGCCACCAGTGGATCCAGCAGCAGCGGCAATCGGGGCTGCTGCAGCAGGCCCTGGCCAATGCGGCGCAGGCCCGCATGCGCCAGCCGCTGGACGGAGCGGCCATGGTGCTGCGCTCGATGCAGACCGTGTTCCTCGCAAGCGAGGGCATGGACCAGCAGGAGTTCGCCCACTACCAGCAGAACCTGCGCCCGCACCAGTTGTCGCAGGGGTACGTGCTCACCGCGTTCGCGCAGCGCGAGGCCAGCACGGACCCGTCCGGGGCGGGCACGTATCGCTACCAGTTCGTGGCGCCGCTGGAAGGAAACGAGGTCCTGCTCGGCTTCGATATCAGCCGGCAGCCGGAGAACCTGCGGGCGCTGCAGCTGGCGCGCGACCGCGACCTGCCGACCGCCTCGGCACCGTTCCAGCTGATGCAGTTCCAGGGCGCGGAGGGCGCGCGGGGGATCACGGTGCGCCTGCCGGTCTATTCCCGCGGCACGGTGCCGCTGACGGTCGCCGACCGCCGCGCCCGCGAGATCGGCGCGCTGGCGGTCAGCCTTCGGCTGGAGCCGATGATCACCAGGGCCCTGCAGGGCCGGGTGCTGGAATACATGCACGTGCACATCCGCGACCTGGATGCGGCCGCGGGCCAGGAGCTGGTCTTCGCCTCGGCGGAGGCGGCGCCGACCCTCCCAGCGCAGGTGCGCCAGGTGGATTTCGGCGGCCGCCGCTGGGAAATGCGCCTGTGGCCGCGCCGGGACACCACCGAATGGGGACAGCTGCGCGCGATACTCGTCGCCGGCACCGCGATCAGCGTGCTGCTGGCGCTGCTGCTGTGGTCGCAGATGACCACCCGGCGCCGTGCGGTGGAGCTGGGGCGGCGGATGAGCGAGCGTTTCGGCGAAAGCGAAGCGCGCTTCCGCACCCTCAACGAGCTGCTGCCGGCGCTGGTGCTGCTGGCCAATGGTGATGGCAGCCGGATCACCTACGCCAACCAGGCCGCCCGCGAGCTGCTGGGCGACGTGGTCGACTCGCCCCTGCGCGCGCTGTTCGCCGACAGCCGCTTCTGCGAGGATGCGATCGCCGCGGCGACGGGCGACAGCGGCTGGCGCAGCCAGGAGGCGATGCTGGCCCCGGCGCGCGGTGAACCGTTCTGGACCAACGCCTCGCTGGCGCAAGTCGAGGTCGAGGGCGTGCCGCACCTGCTGATGATCGCCACCGACACCAGCGCGCAGCGCGCGATGACCGAGCGCCTGCATTACCAGGCCACCCACGACGAGCTGACCGGCGTGCTCAATCGCCGCGAGTTCGAACGGCTGCTGCGCGAAGCGCTGGCCGGACGCGACGACGCGGCCGCGGCCATGCCGTTCGCGCTGCTCTACTTCGACCTGGACCAGTTCAAGCTGGTCAACGACCTGTCCGGGCACGCCGCCGGCGACCAGCTCCTGGTGCAGCTGGCGCGGGCCATGCGCGCCGAACTCGGCCCCGGCAGCCTGCTTGCCAGGCTGGGTGGCGACGAGTTCGGGGTGCTGGCCCCGGGCGTGGACCTGGCCCAGGCCGAGGCACTGGCCGAGCGGATCCGCCGCAGCATCGAACGGCACATTTTCCGCTGGCGCGAACGCACCTATACCCTCAGCGCCAGCATCGGCCTGGTCATGGTCGAGCGCAAGGGCAGCACGCTCAAGGACCTGCTGGCCTGGGCCGACAGCGCCTGCTACCAGGCCAAGGAAAGCGGGCGCAACCGCGTCTGCACGTATCGCGAAGACGCCGCCAGCACCCATCGCATCGGCGAGATGGAGTGGGCCAACCGGCTGCGCGGGGCGCTCGAGCAGGGCCATCTGCTGCTCGACTACCAGGAGCTGGTGGCGCTGGACCCGGCGCCAGGCGAGGGCGTGCACGTGGAGCTGCTGCTGCGCATGCGCGACCCCGCCGGCGGCGTGATCCTGCCTGGCGCCTTCATCGGCGCTGCCGAGCGCTACGGCCTGATGCCCGCCGTGGACCGTTGGGTCATCCACACCGCGCTGGCGAACTTCTCGCGGCTGCATCCCTGCGGTTCCGAACTGCGCAGCTGTTCGATCAACCTCTCCGGCGCCAGCGTCGAGGACGATGGCCTGGCGGATTTCATCCTCGATGCGGTGGCCGCCTTCGGCGTGCAGCCGCAGCGGCTGTGTTTCGAAATCACCGAAACCGTGGCGGTCCGCGACCTGCGGCGTGTCGCGCAGGTGATGGAGCGCCTGCGCGCGGCCGGGTGCCGGATCGCGCTGGATGACTTCGGTGCCGGCATGTCCTCGTTCGGTTACCTGAAGAACCTGCCGGTGGACAACATCAAGATCGACGGCAGCTTCGTGCGCGACCTGGGGCGCGAGCCGGTGAGCCGCATCATCGTCGATGCGGTGACCCGGATCGGCCACGAGCGCAAGCTGCTGGTGCTGGCCGAGTGGGTGGAGGAGGAGAGCGTGCTGTCGGTGCTGCGCGAACTCGGCGTCGACTACGCCCAGGGTTTCCTGCTGCATCGGCCAGAGCGGGTGGTGTTCCAGCGCGAGGCCCCATAAGCGGGCAGCGGGCTCGTGTAGTCGATTCGGGCCCGCCGCTTACTGCCGCGGCGTTGTCGGACACTGTCCGGATGCCCTGCTTGCGGGGATGAAGCTCGACAGGCGCTCCCGAGATCCTCCCAGGCAAGGGGCAACGACAGCCTTGGCGGAACCGCACCGGAGGGGCCTCCCCGGTCGGCAATCCGACCGGACCGGGCGCTGCGACCGCCGTGCCCCGCACACCACAAGCGGATCGGCCAGGGCAGCGCCCCCTGGGGTGCAGCGGCACTGTGCATCGCCGAGCTCGCTCGGCCCCATCGAGCCATCTTGACGGGAGCGGGCGCGGGAGGTATTCAGCGGAAACGAATGGGGCCTGCAGCGCAGGCCGGGCAGGCGGGTCACGGCCCGTCACGGATGCCTGGACGGCAGTTGCAGCGGCAAGGAAGCTGGTACGTAGCCTGCGCGCGTGCCGGCGGTTGGGGAACCGCCATGGAAAACCTGGATCGTTCGCGTACCACCGCGCTAGCGGCGTCGTCGCTCGTCGCCGTCCTTTCCGTCCTGATCCTGCCGGCCGGCTGGCTTTTCTTCAATGCGAGAGCCGACACGGGTGGCGGTGCTCCATCGACCTCGGTGGCGGCCGATCCCGTCTCCGACTCGGTGGCGGCCACCGCCGCCGAGTTCCGTGTGGACGAGTCGGGTGCCGCCACCTACTCGGTGCCCATCTACGCGGTGCCCGGCACGGCCGGGGTTGCGCCGCAGATCGCGATCAACTACTCCAGCCAGGGCGGCTATGGCCTCTTGGGCAAAGGATGGTCGATCAGCGGAACCTCGGCGATCAGCCGCTGCCGCGCCACGCGCGAGGCGGGCGACTTCCTGAGTGGCGGCGTGCCGGT
Organism: Pseudomonadota bacterium; assembly: GCA_023453655.1. Lineage (GTDB taxonomy): Bacteria > Pseudomonadota > Gammaproteobacteria > Xanthomonadales > Xanthomonadaceae > Luteimonas > Luteimonas composti. Next base: position 1,358 of record JAEXTE010000419.1, on the reverse strand, counting down.
GGACGACCCTGCACCACGCCCCGTCGCGTACGGCTCTGGCGACCGCTTCTGCCTCGACGGGCAGCGGCTGCTGACCGCAGTAGGCGGCGCAGCGTGCCCGGCGGTGGGAGGCATGACGGTGCAGACGCTGCGCACCGAAATCGAATCCTTCCAGCGGGTGTGTGCCTACACGCCAGCGTCCGGCACCAATGGGCCGGCATTCTTCACGGTCGAGCGTAAGGACGGCTCCATCTCCTGGTACGGCGATCGGGACTCGAACGCGACGGCCAACCGCCAGGATGGGTACGTGGAGACCACGTCGCCAGGGCACACGGCAAAGGCCCTGCTTTGGGCGCAGACACGTTTCCAGGATTCGACGGGCAACTACATCGACTACTACTACCTGGAGAACCACGGGAGTGCGGCCAACCCCGCCGAGCATCTGCTCCGTGAGGTGCGCTACACCGGCAAATCGGTATTGGCCGGGCAGGCGGGCAGCGCCTTGGCGCCGTACGCAAAGATCGTATTCAATTACACCGCCTTGCCCGCGGCCAAGTGGTCGCTCGGGTACTCCGCGGGCGGCGCCTACCACACCCAGCGCTGGCGGCTTGCCAGCATCACCTCGTGTGCCGCGGCCGGCTCGGTCGGAGCCAGCTGCACGCTTGCCAACCAGGCGCGGCATTACGTGCTCACCTACGCGGACAGCGCTTCTGGAAGCGGACTGGATCGCCTCGTGGCGCTCAAGGAATGCCGCGACAATACTTCCGCTGCCGTATGCGCATCGCCGACGAGCTTCGAGTGGAGCGCGGCCAAGCACGAATTCTCGACCGTGGAGCGACCCGCGAACCTGACGCTGGCCAACGACCATATCCGCGGCTTCAAGCTCGGTGACATCAATGGGGACGGCCGCCAGGATGCGGTGTTCCAGTACCTCGCGGGCAGTGGTTGCGTGGGCGGCACCTGGCTGGTGAGTACGACCAGTACGCTGGCCGCCAACGGGACCCCCACCTTCGCCAACCCGCAGTTCAACTGCGTGCCGGCCAACATCGTCGCGCGGGGCGAGGGCGGGTGGCAGTTGCTGGACTACGACGGTGACGGGCGCGACGACCTGTTCGTCTCGCGGGGGGTGAACCAGGGCTGGCAGGTGCATCCGTCGAACGGCGTCGGCTTCAACATGTCGGCGAACCTGATCGCCGGCCTCTCGCCGGTCATTCCGTCGGTCGATGGCAGTACCTCCCAGCCGCAGCTGGCCGATCTGAACGGGGACGGTCTGCTCGACGTGATGTCCCCGCGAAACGGACGCCTGTATGCAAGGCTGATGCAGCGTGGCGCGAACGGCTTCGCCTGGGCCCAGGAGCGCGAGGTCAACGTCGACGAGC
>JAEXTE010000409.1 GCA_023453655.1 Pseudomonadota bacterium | reverse complement strand
GGGGAGGGAGACGAAACCGAAGAAAGGGGGAAGCAGCAGCGCGATCACACGCGCTTGGCTCCCCAGCTCCTTCCCCCGCCTGCGGGGGAAGGTTGGGATGGGGGCAGGTTCCGACGCGAGGACGGCTGGCGCATTGACCTGGGACGGCCCCCACCCCGGCCCTCCCCCGCAAGCGGAGGAGGGAGCGAGCCGGCCAAAGCCTGCCGCTCAGGGCGGCGTGGTGCGATAGCGGTGCGCCAGCATCAGCGCGATGGCGCAGGAGGCGATGCGCGATTCGCGCGAGTCGGCGCGGCTGGTCAGCACCACCGGCACCTTGGCGCCCAGCACGATGCCCGCGCTGGCGGCGTCGCCCATGAACATCACCTGCTTGGCCAGCATGTTGCCGCTCTCCAGGTCCGGCACGACCAGGATGTCGGCCTGGCCGGCGACCTCGGACTCGATGCCCTTGGTGCGCGCGGCGGCGATCGACACCGCATTGTCGAAGGCCAGGGGGCCGTCCAGCACGCCGCCTTCGATCTGGCCACGGTCGGCCATCTTGCACAGCGCCGCGGCATCGAGCGTGGCGGGCATGGTCGGCGTCACCGTTTCCACCGCCGCCAGGATCGCCACCTTCGGCCGCTCCACGCCGATCACGTGCGCCAGCTCGATGGCGTTGCGGATGATGTCGGCCTTCTGCGCGAGGTCGGGCGCGAGGTTGATCGCGGCATCGGTGACGATGAACGGGCGCGGGTAATGCGGCGTCTGCAGCACGAAGCAGTGGCTGACGCGGCGCTTGGTGCGCAGGCCGGTGGCCGAGGCCACCACTGCGCCCATCTGTTCGTCGGTGTGCAGGCTGCCGTTCATCAGCGCCTCCACGCCGCCCGGGCGCGCCAGTTCCACCGCGCGGGCGGCCGCGGCGTGGCTGTGCGGCACGTCCTCGATCGCGATGCCCTCGAGCGACACGCCGGCCTGGGCAGCCGCGGCTTCGATGCGCGGCCGCGGCCCGACCAGGACCGGCTCGATGAGCCCGGCATCGCGCGCGTCCAGCGCACCGGCCAGGCTCAACGCGTCGCAGGGATGCACCACTGCCACGCGGATCGGCTCGAGCGATGCGACGTGGGCCAGCAGGCGGTCGAGGCCGTCGCCGGCGGCATCGAGGTGGATCCCGGGCAGCGCGGTGCGCGGGCGTTCGATGCGCTGGTCCGGCGCGACCACTTTCGCCTCGCCCTCGATCACCACCCGGCCGTCCTGGTTGGTGCAGCGGCAGTCGAGGGTGACGCGGCGGGTTTCGGGCTCCAGCGCGGCGACGGCGACCTGGATGGTCAGGCGGTCGCCAATGCGCACAGGCGCCAGGAAGCGCAGCGTCTGGCCCAGGTAGATCGTGCCCGGCCCCGGCAGGCGCGTGCCGAGGACCGCCGAGATCAGCGTTCCGCCCCACATGCCGTGGGCGATGACGCCGTGGTAGCGGGTCGAGGCGGCGAAGTCGGGATCGACGTGGGCCGGATTCACGTCGCCCGACAGCAGCGCGAACAGCTGGATGTCCTGCTGTGTGAGGCCGCGCTCGATGGTGGCGGTGTCGCCGATCGCGAGTTCGTCGAACGTGCGGTTGCGCAGGATGCGCAGGTCGTCGTCTGGGGTCATGCGGGAATCATGGGATGCGATGCCGGAGGGCGGCGTGGAGGCGGGGGCTGTCGCCGCTCTGTTGGCCGCCGCCCCGGCCCTCGCCCGCGGGCGGAGGGAGCAAGGCGCCAGACGGAGCGACGGGGCAACGCATCACCCGTGCACCACCAGCATGTCCGCGTGCACCGTGGTCAGGAACCGGCGCGCGACGCTGCCCACCAGCAGTTCGTGGATGGCGCCGCGCCCGTGCGTGCCCAGCACCACGAGGTCGGCGCCGACGCTGTCGACGTACTGCTGCGCCAGGCGCGCCGGGTCGCCGTGTTCGACCAGCAGCTCGACGTCGTCCAGGCCCGCCTCGCGCAGGAAGGCGCGGCCCTCCTCGCGCTGGGCGGCGCGCGCGTTGGCCAGCGCCTGGTCGCGGCTGGTATCGAGCAGGCCCAGCATCGGCACGCTGTAGCCGTGCAGCACCGTCAGCTTCGCCTCCGGGAACAGCAGGCGCGCCTGCTGCAGGGCGATCATGCAGGCCGGCGAGAAATCGCTGGCCAGCAGCAGCCGCCGGTATGGACGATGTACCCGCTCGTTGACCATCAGCAACCGGGTGCCGGGGCGGCGCAGCAGGCGGTCGATGGTCGATCCCAGCACCACCGGCGCCATCGCCCCGCCGCGCACCGGGCCGGTGACCACCAGCGGCGCATCCAGTACATCGAGCAGGCCGGACACCTGTTCACCGGCCGCGCCCTCGCCCACGCTGATGTCCCAGGGATGGGAAGCGCCTTCGAACTCGCGCGCGAGCCGGCGCCGCGCCAGCTGCGCGTCGCTGGGTTCGGTATACCAGCCCGGCAGGTCGTGCCGCGGCACGTTGCGCTCGGTGCGTTCGACCCACTCCACCACGGTGGCGGCCACCGCGCGCACGCGCCAGGCGCCGGCCAGGGCGATGGCGCGGTCGGTGGCGCGGTCGCAGCGCGGCGACAGGTCGGTGGCGAGCAGCAGGCTGCGCGCGTGCGTGGTCCCGGTCATGCGGTCGCCTCCCCTTGCGTCGCTGCCGATCCTGCCACGGTCCGCAGCTCGGCGAACACGTCCAGGCGGCGCAGCAGCCATTTCTCCAGTTCCAGCACCACCAGCAGGGCCACGCCGGTGGCGACGATCGCCATGCCCTCCGGCAGCGGCAGCGGGCGGCTGTCGAACAGCGCGTGCATCCACGGCAGGTAGGTGAAGCCCAGCTGTGCCACCACCACCGCGCCCACCGCCCACAGCACGGCAGGCGTGCCGCGCAGGCCGCGCAGCGAGAACGAGGTGCCATGCAGGTAGCGCACCGCGAACAGGTAGAAGATCTCCAGTACGCAGAAGGTGTTGACCACCATGGTGCGCGCGGTTTCGATGTCGTGGCCGCGCGCCTGCGCCCAGCCGAACATGGCGAAGGCGGCCAGGCTGAACAGCACCGACACCAGCACGATGCGCCACAGCATGAAGGGCGAGACCAGCGGCGCATCGCGGCGCCGCGGCGGGCGCGACATGACCCCGCGCTCGGGCGGCTCGAACGCCAGCGACAGGCCCAGGCTCACGGTCAGCACCATGTTGATCCACAGGATCTGCGCGGGCGTCATCGGCAGCAGCCAGCCGAACAGCAGTGCGAGCAGCACCGCCAGCGCCTCGCCGCCATTGGTTGGCAGGGTCCAGGCGATGACCTTGCGGATGTTGTCGTGGATGGCGCGCCCCTCGTGGACCGCGGCGGCGATCGAGGCGAAATTGTCGTCGGCCAGCACCATCTGGCTGGCCTCCTTGGCCGCCTCGGTGCCCTTGTGGCCCATGGCGATGCCGATGTCGGCCTGCTTGAGCGAGGGCGCGTCGTTGACGCCGTCGCCGGTCATCGCCACGGTGTGCCCGCGCGACTGCAGCGCGCGCACGATGCGCAGCTTGTGCTCGGGCGTGGTGCGGGCGAACACGCTGGCCTGCAGCGCGAGCGCGGGCAGGTCCGCGTCCGGCACGCCGTCGAGCTCCTGGCCGGTGACCACGCGCACCTCGTCGGCCAGGCGCAGCTGCGCGGCGATGGCGGCGGCGGTGGCGGCGTGGTCGCCGGTGATCATCTTCACCGCGATACCGGCGCGGCGGCAGTCGGCCACGGCGCGGATCGCCTCCTCGCGCGGCGGGTCGATGAATCCGACGATGCCGGCGAACACCAGGCCTTGGATGTCGTCCAGTTCGAAGCGCGCGGGCACCTGGTCCAGGCGGCGGTAGGCGAAGCCCAGCACGCGCTGGCCGTCCGCGCCGGCGGCGTCGATCGCCGCGCGCCAGGCGGCCGTCCCGAGTGCCGTTCCGGCGCCGTCGGCACCGACCTGCGCCGTGCTCAGCGCCAGCACCTGCTCGGGCGCGCCCTTGACGCAGACCAGGGCGCCGGGGCCTTCCGCATCCGCATGCAGGGTCGCCATGAAGCGATGCGCCGCATCGAACGGCACTTCGTCCAGGCGCGGATGCGCGCTGCGCACGGCGGCCGCGTCGAAACCGGCCTTGCCCGCCAGCGCCAGCAGCGCGCCTTCCATCGGGTCGCCGTCCACGCGCCAGCCATCCTCGCCGGCGCGCAGCTGGGCGTCGTTGCACAGCAGCCCGATGCGCGCCACGCGCTGCGCGGCTGCGAGCGCGGTGTCGCCGCCGTCATGCGCACGCAGCCTGCCCTCGGGTGCGTAGCCGCTGCCGTCGGCTTCCACCCGCCCCGCGGCGGTCGCCACGCTGCGCGCGGTCATCTCGTTGCGGGTGAGGGTGCCGGTCTTGTCCGAACAGATCACCGTGGTGGCGCCCAGCGTCTCCACCGCGGGCAGGCGCCGCACGATGGCGTTGCGCGCGGCCATGCGTCGCACGCCCATGGCCAGGGTGATGGTGATCACCGCGGGCAGGCTCTCGGGCACCACGCCGACCGCCAGCGCCACCACCACCATCAGCGCGTCGAGCCAGGCGTAGTCGCGCACGACCACCGCGAACAGCAGCAGCGCCACGGCCGACACCAGCGCGAACGCGGTGAAGGCGCGGCCGAAGCGCGCGATCTGCCGCAGCAGCGGCGTGGTCAGCGTTTCGACCTGTCCGAGCAGGGTGCCGATGCGGCCGATGCGCGTGCACGGGCCCGTGGCCACCACCAGCGCGACCGCCTGCCCGGTCGCGACCAGGGTGCCGGAGTACAGCATCGATGCGCGACTGCCCAGTTCCGCCTCGACCGGCACCGCTTCGACCTGCTTGTCGGCGGGGACCGATTCGCCGGTCAGCAACGACTCGTCCACGCGCAGGCCGCGCGCGCGCAGCAGCCGCGCATCGGCGGGCACGCGGTCGCCAGCCTCCAGCAGCAGCACGTCGCCCGGCACCAGCGTCTCCACCGCCACGGTGGCGCGATGGCCGGCGCGCAGCACCCGCGCCGAGGGCGCCAGCATCGAGCGCAGCGCCGACAGCGCCTGCTCGGCCCGGCCTTCCTGGACGACGCCGACCACCGCGTTGACCACGACCACCGCGGCGATGACCCCGGCGTCGACCAGATGGCCCAGCAGCGCCGACAGCACGGCGGCCGCGAGCAGGAACAGGATCAGCGGGTCGTTGAACTGGCGCAGCAGGCGGTGCCAGCCCGGCACCTGCCGGGGCGGCGGCAGCGCATTGGGGCCATGCGCGTGCAGGCGGCCTGCGGCTTCCTCCGGGTCCAGGCCTTGCTGGTCCGCGTGCAGCCGCGCCAGCGCCTGCCCGGGATCGAGCGCGTGCCAGGAATCGTCGGGCGGTGCGGCCTCCTCAACCGCCACGCGTGCCCGGGCCCTTGCCGCTTCCACCACCGGTCGCCATTCCGGCGAACGACTGCTCCAGTCCGGCGAGCAGCGCGCGCCACGCCTGGGCGGTGTCCTGCGCGGCGCTGCCGTCCAGGCCCGCGCTGGACCAGGCCTCGGCCATCTGCCGCTGCCATTCCTGCAGCGCGGTACCCAGTTCGCGCGCGAAGCGCTCCTGCGCCTGCAGCGCCACCTGCGCGAACGCCTGGCCGTCGCCCACGCGTTGCTCGGCCTGGCGCCAGAACGTCTCGATCGGCAGCGCCGCCAGCGCCTGCCAGTCGCCGGCCTGCAGCAGGCGGCGCGCCTCGGCGTCGAACTCGGCGGCGCCCTCGCCGGCCGCGCGCGTGCCTAGTTCCAGCCAGTCGCGTCCGCTGTCCTGCAGCAGCCGGCCCAGCCGCGTCTGCAGGTCGAAGTTGGCTTTCCACAGTGCCATCGGGAGATCGGAAGCCTTGCCCATGTCGTCACCTCGCTGGTGGATGTCGGTCGGGAGCGGAGCACGTCCGGAGCCGGGTGGCCCGTGGCGATGCTGGCGGCCGCGGGCGCGCCGCGCATTGACCCGGCTCAATCCGGCTGCTGCGCACCTGCATCATAGGCCGCCGGGTCGCGCCGGCGTGCAGGTTGTGGCGATCGCCGGGCGGGTGCTAGCGTCGCCGCGCATTCACGGAGCCCCCATGACCTGTCGACCCTTCGCGGCGCTGCTGCTGTCCGCCTGCCTGGCCTGCGCCGCCTGCCAGCGCGCGCCCGCCCCCGACACCGACACCGACGCCGCCGCCGCCGCCGCGCCGCCGTCCACGCCGAAGCCGGCCAACGAAACGCCGGCGGGCCAGCGCATCGAGGCCGACGTGGTGGCCCTGTCCGACGACGCCATGGAGGGCCGCGAGACCGGCACGCCGGGCTTCGATCGCGCCGCCGGGTACGTGGCGGGACGCTATGCGGAGATCGGACTGCTCCCGGCCGGCGACGACGGCGGCTGGTACCAGCGCGTGCCGCTGCTGCAGGCGACCGTGCTGGAGGACGGTGCGGCCTTCGAGATCCGGCGCGGCGGCGAGGTCACCGCGCTGTCGTTGCGCGAGCAGTTCCTGCCCGGGGTGAACTTCAACGCTCCCGAGGCCGTGGTGGAAGCGCCGGCGGTGTTCGTCGGCCAGGCGGTGCACGCCCCGGAGCTGGGCCACGACGATCTCGCCGGGCTCGAGCTGGAGGGACGCATCGCGGTGGTGTTCGGCGGCGCGCCGGGCACCTTCGACAATACCCAGCGCGCATTCCACTCCTCGAATCGCGAGAAGCTGCGCAACCTGGTCGAGCGCGGCGCGGTCGGCGTGGTCTTCGTCAATACCGCCGACGACGAGGCGCGCTACCCGTGGGCGCGTGCGGTGCAGTCGATCGGCAAGCCGTCGATGCGCCTGCGTGGCGCCGACGGCAGCGCGATCGATGCCTTCCCGCAGCTGCGCGCCACCGCGACGGTCAGTGCGGCCGCGGCCGACGTGCTGTTCGGCCAGAGCGGGCAGACCGCAGCAATGCTGTTCGAGCAGGCGCGCGAGGGCCGGCTGCAGGGCTTCGCGCTGCCGGGCACGATCCGCCTCGCCAGCCGCAGCCGGATCGAACCGATGGAGTCGCGCAACGTGGTGGGCCGCATCGCCGGTGCGGACCAGGCGCTGGCCGCCGAGCACGTCGTCTACACCGCCCACCTCGACCATGTCGGCACCGGCGTGGAGGTCGATGGCGACGGCGTCTACAACGGCGCGCTCGACAACGCCCTGGGCGTGTCGATCATGCTCGAGGCGGCGCGCGAGCTGGCCGCGGCGCCGGCGCCCAGGCGATCGCTGCTGTTCGTTGCGCTGACCGGCGAGGAGAAGGGCCTGCTCGGCGCCGAATGGTTCGCCAACCATCCCTCGGTCGAGGGGCCGCTGGTGGCCAACATCAACATGGACATGCCGGTGATGACCGCGCCGACGACGGACGTTGTGCCGATCGGCGTGGCGCATTCCTCGCTCGATGCGGTGCTGCAAGCGGCGGCGGCCGAGATCGGCGTGACGCTGTCGCCCGATCCGTTCCCGGAGGAGGTGATCTTCGTGCGCAGCGACCAGTATGCGTTCGTGCGCGCGGGAATTCCGGCGGTCTACCTGATGGGCGGCGTGGTCGGCACGAACCCGGCGCAGGATCCGAAGCTGGCCTTCACCTGGTTCCTGCGCCACTGCTACCACCAGCCCTGCGACGACGTGTCCCTGCCGATCCATTACGGCGACGCCGCGCGCATGGCGCGCCTCAACGCACGCATCGGCCAGCGGGTGGGCGACGATGCGCAGCGGCCGCGCTGGAACGAGGGCGATTTCTCCGGTGAGCGGTTCGGCCGGAGAGACTGAGCGGCGCTTCGCTCTCCTGCGCAAACACCTTCTCCGCAGGTAGGGAGTCGAATTCTCGATACGCCGGGAAAACGGCGACCCACTCGACTTTGCTCTTCCCCGCTCGCGGGAGAAGGCCGCACATCGCCGCCTCGCTCGAGCCGGGCGAGAACCCCTTCCCCCGCTTGCGGGGGAG
>JAEXTE010000183.1 GCA_023453655.1 Pseudomonadota bacterium | reverse complement strand
TGCAGTCCACCGGTGCGGTAGGTACCGCCGCGCAGCACGATGGTGTCGCCGGTCACGACGCGCGCGATGGCCGCTTCCAGGCTCGTCGGCCGCGCCAGCGCGTCGCCCGCCGCATTGGAATCTCCGTCGGGAGCGACGTAGTAGACCCGGCCCTCTTCGGGGACCGCGTAGGCCTGCGGGATCGGTCCGTAGGGACCGCCCGAGGGCTGTGCCAGCAGGGGCAGCGGCAGCGTGGCCAGCAGCAGGGCCAGCAAGGCGCGCAGGCGATGGAAACGCGCCTGCGTCGCGGCGAAGCGGATTGGCATTGGTTCCTCCCGGAGACACGTGGCCGGAGTCGTACGCTCCGGTGTTAGCGCTACCAGAAAGTAGCACGTGTCGACGGGCGTCGCCGCGCGATGCGGCTCCGGATCCGCGCCGTGAGCAGACCCGCGTTGGACGCGCGCGGTCAGCGATCCGGGCTCCCGTTCGCCGACGGCCCCGCATCGCCATCCGAATCCGCGTTGCGACCCGGCGCTTCGACGCCCTGCTGCTGGTGCTCGGGATGATGCGTCTGGCCAGTGGGATCGGGCACCTGGTACACCTGCCCCCGCTGCCAGGCATCGGCCTCCGGATGGACCCGGGGAGCGGGAATGCCGGAACGCGACTCGCGCCTGGCGGCGCTGTCGATGCCCAGTCGCGCATCGCGCTCGGCGATCATCGCCGGATCGGCCTGCCCGTCCGCGGTAAAGGCCATCATCAGCTGCGGCACGCCCAGCGGCAGCGCATCGTCCTGGTCGGTGTGCCAGGTATGCCAGGTCTTGCCGTAGGTCCCGACCAGCTTCTCCATCAGCGCGCGTTCGGCCACCTCGGGCAGTCCCGGTGCGACCAGGGTGCCCGACTTCACCTCGTGCACGTGGCTGTGCCACAGCGCCTGCTCCGCGGCCGGCAGGCCCGCGAACAGCTCGCCGCTGATGATGTACTCCACGCCCATCATCTTGGCCTCGCGCACGCTCCCGTCGTAGATCACGCACTGGATCAGTTCTTCGTTGAGCACGGCGCAGTAGTGGTGCGCCTCCATCTGCGCGTCCATCCGCCCGTTGTAGAAATGGAATCCGTCCAGGTAGGCATTGAGCGCCTCGATCGGCGGCTTGTCCTGGAGTGCGGAGGCGCCGGCATCCAGGGCCTGCGTGACCGGGGTTTCCTCGCGCCCGGGCGCGTCCACGCCCGATCCGGTCTGGTGTCCGCCGCAGGCCGACAATGCCAGGGCCAGGGTCGCGATGGTGAGGTTGCGCTGCATTCGATGCTCCCGGGTATCGTCAGTTGCCTTTGGCCCAGCGCGCCAGGTTCTGGCGGATGCGGTCGATGCCCTCCCACGGGTCCTTGCGCCGGCGGCGCAACCGCGCCGGGACGTCCGCGAGCCCGAACGCGTTGGCCGCGGGCAGCTTCGACAGTTCGCGCCAGGCCAGCGGCATGGCGACCGGCGCATCCGGGCGGCCGCGCAGCGAGTACGAAGCCACCGCCGTCGCGCCGCGGCCGTTGCGCAGGTAGTCGATGAAGATGCGCTTGTTGCGCTTGCTCTTGGTGGCGGTGGCGAGAAAGCGGTCGGGCTGCGACTGCGCCAGGGCCTCGGCGAAGCCGCGGGCGAACCGTTTGGTCAGGTCCCAGTCGCAGCCGGGATTGAGCGGTACGACCACGTGCAGACCCTTGCCGCCGGAGGCGCGCAGGAACGATTCGAGTTCGAGGCGTTCGAGCAGCTTGCGGATGTCCGCGGCGGCGCGCTTGATCTCGTCGAAGGGCACGCCTTCGCCCGGATCCAGGTCGAACACGACCCGGTCGGCCACGTCCGGATCGGCGGCGTGCGCGCCCCAGGGATGGAACTCGATGGTGTTGAACTGCACCAGCTCCATCAGCCCGGCCTCGTCCTCGACCACGAGGTAATGCGCGTTGCGCCCGCTCTCCTCCTTGAGCCGCACGGTGGACACGCGCTCCAGTCCGGCGGTGAGGTGCTTCTGGAAGAAGCAGTCCTGGCCGATGCCACCGGGGCAGCGGATCACCGACAGCGGCCGGCCCGCGATCTCCGGCAGCAGGTACTCGGAGATCGCGGCGTAGTAATCCCAGACGTCCTGCTTGGTGATGCCCGCGTCGGGGAACAGCAGCTTGTCGGGACTCGACAGCGTGGGCAGGCCGGACGGGCGGCCGCGGGCGGCGGCGCTGCGCGAGGTGCGGGAGCGCGCAGCCTTGGCGGTCTTCGCGGCGCTTGCGGTCCTGGCGGCCTGCGCGGCCTTGCCCGCCTTCGCGGACTTCGCGCCCTTCGTTGCCTTCGTCGTCCTGGAGGTCGTCGCAGCCCCTGAAGCCCTCGCGGTTCCGGATGCCCGCGCAGTGTTCGCGGCTTTGGACGCTGCGCCCGCTTTGGCCGTCCTGCGCGGGCCACCGCCTTTCTTCGCTGCCGTCCGCGCGGCGGACGAGGCTTCTGCCATGTCGGGGACTCCGGTCTTGTCGGGATCGTGGTCGCTGTCGGACAGGTCGCCGATCTCCTTGTCCCAGCGCACCGTCTTGAGCGAGGGCTGCCGCAGCAGCGGCTGGCGGCCTATGCCGCGATAGTGGACCGCGACCACGAAGCGCGGCGCGAACCAGGGCGCGCTGCGCAGGTCGGTGTCGGTGGTGCCGACGAAGGCGGTGGGCTCGCGCGCGCCGCCGCGCAGCCGCGCGTTGACCTCGCGCATCAGCGCGTCGTTGAAGCCGCTGCCCACGCGCCCGACGTAGCGCCAGCCGTGCTCGGCATCCGGTTTGGCCAGCAGCAGCGAGCCGAAGCCCTTGCGGCTGCCCTTGGGCGCGGTGTAGCCCACCACGGCGAACTCGTCGCTGGCCAGTTGCTTGGTCTTGCGCCAGTCGTCGCCGCGGCCGCCGTGGTAGGGCCGGTCGCCGCGCTTGGAGATGATCCCCTCGAAATCGCCCTCGCCCGCGAGCCGGTACGCCGCCTCGCCGTCGCCCTCGATATGCGAGCTGTAGGCCAGCTGCGCGGGTGCGCCGTCCAGCAGTTCCTCGAGCAGGGCCTTGCGCTCGACCAGCGGCGCGGCGCTGATGTCGACGCCATCGACGTGCAGCAGGTCGAACAGCGCCAGCGACAGCCTGCCCTGGCGCTCGCCCGACAGCGTCGACTGCAGCAGGTTGAAGTCGGCGCGCGTGCCGCTGCCGGCGAGCAGTTCGCCGTCCAGGGCGCCGCTGCGCAGGCCCAGCGCCTGCAGCGCGTCGACGATGTCGGGCAGCCGGTCGGTCCACTCCAGCGCGTTGCGCGACCACAGGCGCACCTGGCCTTCGGCGATGGTGGCGACGATGCGATAGCCATCCCACTTGAGTTCGTGGATCCACTGCGCGCCGCGGGGCGGGGCCTCGCCCAGCCGCGCCAGCTGCGGCTCGAACGGGCCGGTCGGCGCGGCCGCCTGCGCGGCACCCGCCAGCTTGCGCGCCCTGCCTGCCCAGT
>JAEXTE010000361.1 GCA_023453655.1 Pseudomonadota bacterium | reverse complement strand
CCTGTCTCCGCAACAATCCGCCCGCAACGGTCACGCCTGCCGAGCCGCAGCAGAACCCTCCGCCTGGGGAGTGAACGCCTCGACGGTTCCCCGGGTGCGCCTGGCGCTCGGTGTCGACGAGGTGCCGACGGGAAGCCTGTCGGCGTTGCGCCGGCGGGCACGCGAATGCAGGGCGTGTCCGCTCTGGCGACCCGCGACCCAGACCGCCTTCGGTGCGGGAGCGGCGCGTGCGCCGCTGATGCTCATCGGGGAGCAGCCGGGTGCGCAGGAGGATATCCAGGGCAAGCCTTTCCTCGGCCCGCCGGGCAACTCCATCGCCAGCTGCTGGACCAGGCCGGCATTGGCGCTGGCGAGGTCTACCTGACCAATACGGTCAAGCATTTCAAGTTCGAGCCACGGGGTAAGGCACGCCTCCACAAACGCGCCAACGCCGCGGAACAGGCGGCTTGCCGCCCGTGGCTGGCAGCGGAGCTGCTACGGATCAGGCCCAGGGTGATCGTCTGCCTGGGCGCGATGGCGGCGCAGACGCTTTTCGGGCGCGGCTACCGCCTCACCCGCGAACGGGGAGGCTGGCGCACCGTCGGTTCCCATGCCTCAGCGACATCGACATGGCCCCCCTCCGCCATCCTGCGCATGCGTGGACCCAAGCGTGATGCCGCGCGGGCGCAGCTTCTGGCGGATCTACGCAGCGCGCAGGCGCGCGTCCGAATGGATGCCTGAGGAACCGCCTGCGGGCCGCCGGTCAGGCGCCGGGTGCCTCGCCAGACGGGCGATGCGCGACGTCGCGGATGTCGTCGAGCCAGAAGTACCGCGTGACCCCCATGCCGCCGATATTGTCGAGCTTGAGGACGCCGTTGACGCCTTCGTTGCCGGCAGGATCGACGAAGGTCTGGAGGCTCGGCTTCATCAGTACCACGCCCGAGAACGTCTCGCCGTTGGCGAGGGTGACGAGCACGTGTTCCTCTTCTTCGAGGGCATCGCAGAGCGACGTCAGCCGCTCGATGTCCTGCTGCCGGGTATGCACCCGTTCCGCGCGTTGCGCCATGGGGTTGGCCTCGTGTTCGACTGCAGGCGATGCTACGGGGGTGCCTGTCAAATCGGTGCCTGCGCAGCCGTGCAGGCAAGTCGGCGGATGCGCGCGGTTCAGCAGTGCGCGATGCGGGTGAAGGGCCGGGCCGCCCGGCCGGGGTCACGCCGATTCAACGCGGCCTGCGCTATCACAACCCTCCCCAGGCGAGGGCCATGCCATGAGTCGCGACAGAAAGGATCCACCCAAGTCCCAACCTCCGGAACGGGAGAGCCCGACCGAGCGCAGGGAACGCAAGGAGCGCGAAAGCGAGAACCAGGACGAGGCGCTGGAGGAGACCTTCCCCGCCAGCGATCCGGTATCGCCCTTCATTCCGGCCAAGAGGCCCGAGTAATGGCGCAGGCGGGACCGCCGGCCGCACTGCTGGTGATCGACATGATCAGCCTGCTGGATTTTCCCGGCGCCGAGCGCATGGCCCCGCGGGCGGTCGCCGCCGCGCGCCGGATCCAGAAGTTGCGTGGCGCCTTCCATGAACGTGCTTGGCCGGTCGTGTTCGCCAACGACAACTTCGCCCGCTGGCATTCCGAATTCCGGGAACAGGTGGCGATGGCGATGCACGCGGGCGGCGCGGCCGGCGAGATCGCCACCTGTCTCGATCCCGGGCCGCGCGACCACTACGTCCTGAAGCCCAAGCACTCCGCGTTCCTGTCCACGCCCCTGCCCGTCCTTCTGGCCAAGCTGGGCGTCCGGCGCCTGCTGCTGACCGGGATGGCGCTGGAGAGCTGCGTGCTGGCGACCGCGGTCGATGCGCACTCGCGCGAGTTCGAGGTCGCGGTGGTGAAGGACGGGGTTGCAGGGGCCCCCGATCTGGCGGCGCCCACGTTCAAGGTGCTGGAGGGCGCACATACCGCGCGCATCATGACCGGCCGCGCCGCCCTGGCATGGGCTGCGCGCTAGGCAATTGCGGTCAACTTAAGCGAAGTTCGGGGAAAATAGTGTCCGATCAAGCGCAATCCAGCGCCAGTTGACGAAATTTTACAGGCTTCACGCTATGGTGACGCTCACCATCCGCAACCGAAGACCCTGATGGCGCCCAAGACCAATAACACTGTCCTCCGCAAGTCCGGCAAGGCCGGCGGCAAGCAGGCCGCCTCTCTCACGCGCGAGCAGATCGAAGATCACCTGGCGGCGTTCCGCAAGGCTGGCGGCAAGATCGAGAAGCTCGGCAACACCAATACCTTCAAGAAGATCGGCTGAGTCCCGCCACCGGTCCTATCTGACCGGGATATCGTGGAACGCCTCCGGTGGCGGTTCCATCCGCAGGCTGTAGTGCCACCACTCCATCGGATAATTCTCGAAGCCGTGGCGCGCCATGGCGTCGCGTAGTCGCATGCGATTCGCCCGCTGTCCCGGCGTGATCGTCGGATTGTCCGTGTTGGCGAGCGGGTCGAAGTAGTCGAACGGCGTGCCCATGTCGAGCGGCGCGCATGCGTCGCCGTCGCATGCGAGCAAGGTGAGATCGACGGTCGCGCCCTTGCTGTGGCCCGAGCGTTCGGCGATGTAGCCCGGAACCAGACTGGCCTTGTCCAGTGCAGGGTAGTAATCGGCCTTCGTCGACTGGTCGGCGCCATCGGCCGCCCAGCGCATGAATGCGCGCACCGAGCGCTCTGGCCGATAGCAGTCGAAGATGCGCAGGCGCAGGCCGTGCGGGCGCAGGGCGATCTCGACCCGGCGCAGGGCTTCGGCCGCGTCGCGCAGCAGATAGCATTTTGGCGCCTCGTAGCCTTCTACCGGCGCGCCCGTGAAATTGCCGGGTCCGGCGTAGCGGATGTCCAGGTCGATGTCGGGCACGAGCGTGGCGATGTCCACCATGCCTGCCGCCGCCGGCGTCGCCGCTG
>JAEXTE010000275.1 GCA_023453655.1 Pseudomonadota bacterium | reverse complement strand
GCCCGACCGTATCTGATTCCCGATCGCGCCCGATAGCGCCGGCGGTCGCGTTGGCCGCGCCGGAAGCGGACACCGTGCGCCGGCGCGCGGCTATGCTTGCCGCCCCCGGTCGCGATTCCGTGCATGCAGCCCACCGTGTTCCAGCAGGCGCTAGGCGCCGCGTTCTTCCGCCTTCCCGACAGCCTGCGCCTGCTGCACTCCAACCGCGGACGCACGCGCTGGGTGGGCCGGGCCAGCGTCGAACGCGGCCGCAATCCGCTCGCGCGGCTGTGTGCGCGGATCGCCGGACTGCCGCCGGCCGGCCAGGACGTGGCGACCGTGGTGGAGTTCGACTGCGGCCCGGCGCGCGAAACCTGGCGTCGCGAGTTCGGGGCGGCGCGCATGACCTCGGTCCTGGGACTGCGCGACGGACTGCTGCGCGAGCGCCTGGGGCCGGTGTCGTTCCGCTTCGCCCTGCACGCCAACGACGGCGCGATCTGGTGGACCGTGGCCGGCGCGCGGCTGTTCGGGCTGCTGCCCCTGCCGGCGTCGATGTTCGACGGCGTGCGCTGCCGCGAGTACGAGCAGGACGAGCGCTATCATTTCGAGGTCGACGCGGCGCTGCCGGTGGCAGGCCGGATCGTGCGCTACGCCGGCTGGCTGGTGCCGGAGTGAACCCGGGACGCCGGATGCGGGATGCGGATACGACGCCCGCCGCGGCGGGCGCGATCATCGTGTTCGACGGCGTCTGCGCGCTGTGCAATGGCTGGGTGGATTTCCTGCTGGCGCGCGACCGCCGGCAGCGTTACCGCTTCGCCGCGATGCAGTCGCCCGCCGGCCGTCGCCTGCTCGCGGAGCACGGACTGGATCCCGACGATCCCGCCTCTTTCCTGCTGCTGGACCGGCAGGGCGCGCATGTCGATACCGGCGCCATCCTGCGCGTGCTGGCGGGGTTGGGCGGGGCATGGCGCGTCGCCGGCCTCGCCCGCTGGCTGCCGCGCGGCCCGCGCAACCGCCTGTACCGGCTGGTCGCACGCCATCGTTACCGGCTGTCCGGCCGCCGCCAGGCCTGCCGGCTGCCGGATCCGGCGCTGGCGCACC
The DNA here is from genome assembly GCA_023453655.1 of Pseudomonadota bacterium. GTDB lineage: Bacteria > Pseudomonadota > Gammaproteobacteria > Xanthomonadales > Xanthomonadaceae > Luteimonas > Luteimonas composti. The sequence goes on along the minus strand of JAEXTE010000275.1, from coordinate 2,055 downwards.
GTTTCCTCGAGCGCTGAGGCGCCGCCCTGCCGGCTCCCGGCTTGTAACCTGCGGGACCGGCCCGCATCTTGGGAACATCGCCGGCATGGCCGGCCGCTCCCCTCGAGGAACTCCCGATGCGGATGGACAAGCTCACCTCGCGCTTCCAGCAGGCCCTGCAGGACGCGCAGTCGCTGGCCGTGGGCCGCGACCACAACTTCATCGAACCGGTGCACCTGCTGGTGGCCCTGATCGACCAGCAGGGCGGCGGCACGCGACCGTTGCTGTCGCAGGCCGGCGTCAACGTGCCGGTGCTGCGCGAACGCCTGGGCGAAGCGCTCGAGCGGCTGCCCAAGGTGACCGGCCAGGCCGGGCAGCTCTCGGTCGGCAACGATCTGGCGCGCCTGCTCAACGTCACCGACAAGCTGGCCCAGCAGCGCGGCGATGCCTTCATCGCCAGCGAACTGTTCCTGCTCGCCGCGCTGGAGGACAGCGGCGAGGCCGGGCGCGCGCTCAAGGCGGCCGGCGCCACGAAGCAGGCGCTAGACGCGGCGATCGACAGGGTCCGCGGCGGCGAGCGCGTGCAGGACGAGAACGCCGAGGAATCGCGCCAGGCGCTGGAGAAGTACACCATCGACCTGACCGCGCGCGCCGAAAGCGGCAAGCTCGACCCGGTGGTCGGCCGCGACGAGGAGATCCGTCGCACCATCCAGGTGCTGCAGCGGCGCACCAAGAACAATCCGGTCCTGATCGGCGAGCCGGGCGTGGGCAAGACCGCGATCGTGGAAGGCCTGGCCCAGCGCATCGTCAACAACGAAGTGCCCGAGGGCCTGCGCGGCAAGCGCGTGCTGTCGCTCGACATGGGCGCGCTGATCGCCGGCGCCAAGTTCCGCGGCGAGTTCGAGGAGCGCCTCAAGGGCGTGCTCAACGACCTGGCCAAGAACGAGGGCCAGATCATCCTGTTCATCGACGAACTGCACACCATGGTCGGCGCCGGCAAGGCCGACGGCGCCATGGACGCGGGCAACATGCTCAAGCCGGCGCTCGCGCGCGGCGAACTGCACTGCATCGGCGCGACCACGCTCGATGAGTACCGCAAGTACGTGGAGAAGGACGCCGCGCTGGAGCGCCGCTTCCAGAAGGTGTTCGTGGGCGAACCCACGGTCGAGGACACCATCGCGATCCTGCGCGGGCTCAAGGAGCGCTATGCGGTCCACCACGGCGTGGAGATCACCGATCCGGCGATCGTCGCCGCGGCCACGCTGTCCAACCGCTACATCGCCGACCGCCAGCTGCCGGACAAGGCCATCGACCTGATGGACGAGGCCGCCAGCCGCATCCGCATGGAGATCGACTCCAAGCCCGAGGAGCTCGACCGCCGCGAGCGCCGCCTGATCCAGCTCAAGATCCAGCGCGAGGCGCTGAAGAAGGAGAAGGACGCCGAGTCGAAGCAGCGCCTGGCCGATCTCGAATCCGAGATCGCCGAGCTGGAGCGCGAGTACAACGACCTCGAGGAGATCTGGAAGGCCGAGAAGGCCACGGTGCAGGGTGCGACGAAGATCAAGGAGCAGATCGAGCAGGCGCGCCTCCAGCTCGAGGCCGCCCAGCGCCAGCAGGACTACGCGAAGATGAGCGAGATCCAGTACGGCACGCTGCCGGAGCTGGAGAAGCAGCTCAGGGCGGCGCAGGAGGCCGAGACCAGCGGCTTCCAGCTGCTGCAGGACCGGGTGACGGCCGAGGAGATCGCGCAGGTGGTCGCGCGCTGGACCGGCATCCCGGTCAGCAAGATGCTCGAAGGCGAGCGCGAGAAGCTGCTCAAGATGGAGGACGCGCTGCACGGGCGCGTGGTCGGCCAGGAGGAGGCGATCAAGGTCGTCTCCGACGCGGTGCGCCGCTCGCGCGCCGGGCTGTCCGATCCCAACCGCCCGAGCGGCTCGTTCCTGTTCCTGGGGCCCACCGGCGTGGGCAAGACCGAGCTGTGCAAGGCGCTGGCCGAGTTCCTGTTCGACTCGGCCGACGCGATGGTGCGCATCGACATGAGCGAGTTCATGGAGAAGCACGCGGTCTCGCGCCTGG
>JAEXTE010000237.1 GCA_023453655.1 Pseudomonadota bacterium | reverse complement strand
GACGATGCGGCCTTCGTGCAGCGGGTCGCCGACGTGCTGCACGGGCCGGAATTCCGCGCCTACACCGGCAGCGACATGCGCGGCGCGGAACTCGGCGGCGCGATGAAGAACGTGCTGGCGGTGGCGACCGGCGTGGCCGACGGCATGGAGCTGGGCCTCAATGCCCGCACTGGCCTGATCACCCGCGGCCTCAACGAGATGCTGCGGCTCAATGCCGCGATCGGCGGCCGCCCCGAGACGCTGATGGGCCTGGCCGGCCTCGGCGACCTGGTGCTGACCTGCACCGGCGACCTGTCGCGCAACCGTCGCCTGGGCCTGGCCCTGGGCCGCGGCCAGAGCGTGGCCGAGGCGGTGCGCGAGATCGGGCAGGTGGTCGAGTCGGTGCAGACCGCCGACGAGGTGATGCGCCTGGCCGAGCGTTACGGGCTGGAGCTTCCGATCTCCAGCAATGTGCGCGACGTCCTGCATGGCGACATCACGCCTGCCGAGGGCCTGACCCGCCTGATGGCGCGCGAGCGCAAGCCCGAATACCCCGACGCCCTGTTCGACACCCCCGGGCGCTGAGCGCCCGCCCGGCCCGAAGCCGCTCGGGCAAAAAAAGCCCGACCGTTTCCGGTCGGGCCACGGGCGGCGTCGGGAGAGAGGGGAGGGCGACGCCGCTGTTGACTGGATGGGGGCGCAGGCGCCCGTTTCCAGCCCTTACCAGGTGAACCGCGGTCCGACGAACCAGGCCGTGTCGCCGTCGCTGAACTTCACGTCGCCGTTGAGGCCCCAGTTCTGGTTGAACTTCACGGTGGCGCCGAGGCGGCCGTAGAAGTCGCCGTCGACCTGGTCGCCGTCCTGGTAGCCGGCCAGCGCATAGCCTTCGAAATTGCGTGCCAGGGCGCCGCGCGCGCCGGCTTCGACGCTCCAGCCGTCGCTGTCGCCGAGGCTGCCGAAATCGACCTTCTCGTAGGCCACGCGGGTGAGCAGGTCGGCGCGCGGCGAGATCTCGTGGTTGTAGCCCAGGCCGACGCGCCACTGGTCGACGTCGATGCTGCTGTTGTCGAACTCCTGGTTGGCGTAATCGCCGAACACGTGGAAGTTGGGGTGGAACGCGATCGAGGCGCGGGTGGCGAAGCCGTCGGCGTCGGGCAGGCCGTCGCTGAGGTTGGTGGCGGCGTAGCCGGCCTCGACGTAGTTGTAGGACACGCCGTCGGCGGCGGTGGCTGCGAACGGGAGCGCGGCGGCAAGGGTGGCGGCAAGCAGGGAGCGCTTCATCGGCTTGTTCTCGTGATTCGCATCGATCAGGAAAAAGGGCCGCCCCGGTGGGAGGGGAGGGAGCAACCGTCGGGGAAAACGGTTCCAGCCGGGGCGGCACGCGGATTCTGGGCAGCGGCCCGCAACCATGGCTGAATACTGAACCCAATGGTTCAGGAAACCTTACGCTTGGACCAGGCACGCGCGCAGGGCGCACCGCTCAGGCGCGCGACATCGCCCGGTAGTCGCGCGGTGGCATGCCGACGGTGCACTTGAACTGGCGCGCGAAGGCGCTCTGGTCGGAGAACCCGCAGGCCTGCCCGATTTCGGCGATGCTGGCCCCGGTGTGGAGCATGCGCATCGCGGTCTCGATGCGCAGCTTGGTCAACATCTGCTGCGGGGTGATCTGGAACACGCGCTTGAACAGGCGCTCGAGCTGCGACACCGAGACGTCGGCGATGGTCGCCAGGGTCTGCACCCTCAGCGGCTCGTGGAAGTGTGCCTGCATGTGCGCCACCGCCTGCTGCAGGCGGGCATAGGACGAATGCAGGCTGTCGGGCTGGCCGAGGTCGCGGGAGATGCCGACCAGGCCGACGATCAGCCCGTCCCGGCGCAGCGGCTGCTTGAAGGTCAGGCACCAGCCCGGCCTGCGGTTGGGATAGAGCTGCAGCTCCAGCAGGTTCTCGATCACCTCGCCGTCCACCACCCGCTGGTCCTGGGCGATGTAGGTCGCCGACAGGCTGGGCGGATACAGTTCCAGCACGCTCTTGCCAATGATGTCCTCGCGCCGGCGCTGGCCCAGCCGCTGGATCAGGGTCTGGTTGACGTGCACGTAGCGGCACTGCGTGTCCTTGACGAAGAACACCACGTCCGGCAGCGGATCGAACAGGCTCTGAAGCTGCCCGGGCGGCAGGATGGCGTCGATGGGGGCATCTCCGTGTACACGCACCAGCCGGCGCGGGCCCGCGATCCGCCGTGCGCGGAGATTATGCACGTTTCCGCGCCGGACAGCGGTGCAGGCGTTAATGCGGAGCGAGGCGTTCCCGCTGTCTCTACGGAGCGGACCGGCAACCCCGCCCGTGTTCGGAGCGACCCGGTCTATGCGGATTGCAGCGCGCTGCCGTGCGCAGGGCCCGCCGCGGCCATCAGCTCCCGCCCTCGAACCCCGACTGCCGCCAGGCTTCGAACGCCACCACCGCCACGGCGTTGGACAGGTTGAGGCTGCGGTTTCCCGGGCGCATCGGCAGGCGCAGGCGCTGGCCGTCCGGGATGCGCGCCAGCACCTCGTCGGGCAGGCCGCGCGTCTCGGGGCCGAACAGGAAGGCGTCGCCGGGGCGGTACCGCGGCTGGTCATAGCGCTGGCTGTTGCGCGTGCTCAGCGCGAACAGCCGCGGCGGCGCGATCGCCGCCAGCGCCGCGTCCAGCGAGTCGTGCACCTGCAGGCTCGCGTATTCGTGGTAGTCCAGCCCGGCCCGGCGCAGGTTGCGGTCCTCGAGGTCGAAGCCCAGCGGGCGGATCAGGTGCAGGCGCGCGCCGGTGTTGGCGCACAGCCGGATGACGTTGCCGGTGTTGGGCGGGATCTCGGGCTGGTACAGCAGCAGGTCGAACACGGGCGACGACGAGGGCGGGCTGGCGGGTATTGTCGCCCAGCCGGCGGCCTCACCAGGGCAGGGGGCGGCCGCGCCAGTCGAGGAAGCGGCCGCTGTCGTCCGGCGCCAGGCCCGCGATCGCGCGCAGCAGCCCAGCGGCCGACTCCGCCGGCGCCAGGCTCGCGCCCTCGCCGCCCATGTCGGTGCGCACCCAGCCCGGATGCAGCGCGACCACCACGATCCCGCGCTCGCGCAGGGCATGGGCCAGCAGCGCGGTCGCCATGTTCTGGGCGGCCTTGCTCATGTTGTAGCTGGGCGTGCCGAACCGGGTGGTGGCGCCGATCGAGCCCAGTTCCGACGACAGGTTGGCCACGCGCGCGCCCCCGGCCAGCAGCGGGGCCAGCGCTTGCACCAGCAGCAGCGGGCCGGCGGCGTTGGTGCGGAAGCTGTCCTCGAGGTTGGCCAGGCCCAGCCGGCCGAAGCGCTCGCCCGAATGCAGCACGCCGGCGTTGTTGACCAGCAGGTCGAGGCGGCCGTCCTCGCCCAGCACCAAGGGAAGTTCGCGGGCCAGTTCGTCCTGCGACTTCGGCGTGGCCACGTCCAGCGGCAGCACGTGCAGGCGTCCGGGGTGCTCGCCGGCCAGGGTGTTGAGCGCGGTGGCGCGGCCGGGGTGGCGACAGGTGGCGACCACGTGGCTCCCGGCAGCCAGCAGCTGGCGGACGAATTCGAGCCCGAGGCCGCGGTTGGCGCCGGTCACCAGGGCATGGCGGAAGGACATGGACCCCAGTGTGCCCCGGCGCGGGTTCAGGCGGCGTGGTGGGACTTCCGGCCCGGGAGGCCCCCGGAGCCCGCGGATAAGATGGGAGGGTCACCCGGACCAAGAGCCATCGCATGCCGCCGAAGCCCCAGAACCGCCAGCCCGCGCGCCGCGCCCTGCTGTCCGCCGCCCTCGGGCTGGCGCTCGGCACCGGACTGGTCGCGCTGCCCGCCGCGGCGGCCGTCGACGCGCCGGCCGTCGACATCGCCTACGACGGCTTCACCCTGCCCAACGGCCTGCGCGTGGTGGTGCACACCGACCGCAAGGCCCCGATCGTGGCGGTCAACATCTGGTACCACGTGGGCATCAAGGACGAGCCGGCCGGGCGCAGCGGCTTCGCCCACCTGTTCGAACACCTGATGTTCCAGGCCAGCGAACACCACCCCGGCGAGTTCTTCGACCCCTTCCGCGCGGTCGGCGCCACCGACCAGAACGGCACCACCAACACCGACCGCACCAACTACTTCCAGAACGTGCCGACGACCGCGCTGGACATGGCGCTGTGGATGGAGTCGGACCGCATGGGCCACCTGCTCGGCGCGATCGACCAGGCCGCCCTCGACGAGCAGCGCGGCGTGGTGCAGAACGAGAAGCGCCAGCGCGAGAACCAGCCCTACGGCCAGGTCTGGGAAAGGATGACGCGCGCGCTGTACCGGCCGGGCCATCCGTACGCGCACAGCGTGATCGGCTCGATGAACGACCTCAACGCCGCCTCGCTGGACGACGTGAAGCAGTGGTTCCACGCCTGGTACGGCCCCAACAATGCGGTGCTGGTGCTGGCCGGCGACATCGACGTGGCCACTGCGAAGGAAAAGGTCGCGAAATACTTCGGCCACATTCCCGCCGGGCCGACCATGGCGCAGCCCAAGGTCGACGTCGCCAGGCGCGCGCAGTCCACCCGCGAGGTGATGCAGGACAAGGTGCCGCAGCCGCGCATCTACCGCGTCTGGAACGTGCCCGAGGCAGGCAACGTCGAACTCGACCAGCTGCAGGTGCTGGGCTACGTGCTGGGCGGGGCGAAGTCCTCGCGCCTGGACACCCGCCTGCTGCACGGCGAGAAGCTGGTCGACAACATCAGCGCGATGGCGGGCCCGTCGCAGCTGGGCTCGAACTTCTACATCGTCGCCACTGTGAAGCAGGGCGTGGACCCGGCGCGCGTGGAGGCGATCATCGACGAGGAGATCGCCCGGCTGGTGGCCGAGGGACCGACCGCGGACGAGCTCGAGCGGGCGCGCACCATGATCCGCGCCGGCTTCATCCGCGGCGTGGAGCGCATCGGCGGCTTTGGCGGCAAGGCCGACGTGCTGGCCGAGTGCACCGTGTTCGAAGGCGATCCGGGCTGCTTCCGCACCCAGCTGGCCAATTACGCGGCCACCACCGCGGACGACATCCGCGCGGTCGGCCGCAAGTGGCTCGGCGAGGGCAGCCATACCATCGTGGTCGAGCCCGGCGAGCGCACCGCGCTGGCCGAAGAGCCGGCGGTGACCCCGGCGCCGTTCGACCTGCCCAAGCCCGACCCCCGCTACCGCGCCGCCGCGCCGGCGGTGGACCGCAGCCAGGGCGTGCCGCGCACCACCGAGTTTCCCGAACTCAAGTTCCCGGCGCTGCAGCGCGCCACGCTGGGCAACGGCACCCAAGTGGTGCTGGCCGAGCGCCACGACATCCCGGTGGTGCAGCTGAGCTACGAATTCCACGGCGGCTACAGCAGCGATCCGGCCGGCAAGGAAGGCCTGGCCGACTTCGCCATGGACCTGCTCGACGAGGGCGCGGCCGGCATCGGCTCGCTCGACTTCGCCAACCGGGCCGAGAGCCTGGGCGCGAGCCTCGGCGCCGGCGCCGCGCAGGACGGCGGCAATGCCTTCCTGTCCGCGCTGAAGGAAAACCTCGACGAGTCGCTGGGGCTGTTCGCCGACATGCTGCGCCGGCCGAACTTCGACCAGGGCGAGATCGACCGCGTCCGCGCCACCTGGATCGCCGGCATCGCGCAGCAGAAGGCGCAGCCGGCCGGTGCGGCGATGCGCGTGCTCCCGGCGCTGCTCTACGGCGCCGATCACCCCTACGGCGCCCCCGGCAGCGGCACCGAGGCGTCCATCGCCGCGCTCGGCCGCGACGACCTGCTGGCCTTCCACCAGCGCTGGGTGCGGCCGGAGAACGCCACCGTCATCGTGGTCGGCGACACCACGCTGGCCGAGATCGTGCCGCTGCTCGAGCGCCACTTCGGCGACTGGCGCGGCGAAGGTCCGGCGCCGGCCCCGGTCGCGGTGCCCGAGGTCGCGCCGCCGCAGGCGCCGCGCGTGTACCTGATCGACCAGCCGGGCGCGGTGCAGGCCAACATCTTCGCCGCGCAGCTGGTGCCGGGCAGCCGCGACCCCGGCGCGGTGCGCGTCGAGCTGGCCAATGGCGTGATCGGCGGCGACTTCACCGCGCGCCTGAACATGAACCTGCGCGAGGACAAGCACTGGTCCTACGGCGCCCGCAGTTCGGTGGGTGGCGCGCTGGGCCAGCGCCGCTGGACGGTCTCGGCACCGGTGCAGATCGACCGCACCGCCGATGCCATGGCCGAGATCCAGCGCGAGGTCGGCGAGTTCGCCACTGGCCAGCGGCCGCCGGACGAGGCCGAGGTCGAGCGGGTCAAGGCGATCCAGACCCTCAGCCTGCCGGGCGCCTACGAGACGGCGTGGTCGGTGATGGGCGCGATCGGCGGAATCGTGCGCTACGGCCGCCCGGACGACTACGTCGTGCGGCGCAAGGCCGAGGTCGAGGCGGCCACCGCCGCGCAGCTGGCCGAGGCCGCGAAGACCATCCGGCCCGGGGCGCTGACCTGGGTGGTGGTCGGCGACCTGGCCCAGACCGAGGCGCCGGTGCGCGCGCTGGAACTGGGCACCGTGCAGGTGATCGACGCGGACGGCAAGCCGGTCGAATGACCCGGCGCGCGGGGCCCCCCCCGGGGGGGGCGGGGGGGGGGGGC
>JAEXTE010000176.1 GCA_023453655.1 Pseudomonadota bacterium | reverse complement strand
GTCCGCACGGCAAGGCTACCGGCTTCAACGCCTGGATGAACCGTCAGCTGGCACGCGTCAGCACCGGCTACGGCCGGCGCGTGGGGCGGCTGGTGGCGCTTCCCGGCGGCCGCCTGCTGGCACTGGTGCTGGCGGCCATGGCCGCGTGCGCGGTGCTCGCCGCCCTGCTGTTCATGCGTGTGCCGAGCGAACTGGCGCCGGCCGAGGATCGCGGCCGTTTCTTCATCATGGTCGATGGACCCGAAGGCGCCGGCTTCGACTACACCGTTTCGCAGATCCAGCAGGTCGAGAAGATCGTGCTCGACGAGGTCGGCGAGGGCAAGCCGATCCAGCGCGCGAACTCGCGCGTGCCGCGTGGCTGGGGCGGCAGCGAGGAGATGCACACCGGACAGGTGATCGTGTTCCTCGAGGACTGGGGCGTGCGCGAGCAGACCACCGATGAGGTCGTGGCCGGGCTGCGCCGCCAGTTCGCCGAACTGCCCGGCGTGCAGGTGCGCGCCAACGTGCCGGGCGGCCTGGTCGGCAGCCGCGGCCAGCGCTACCAGCTGGTGCTGGGCGGGCCCGATTACGCCGAGCTGGCGCAGTGGCGCGACCGCGTGCTCGAACGCATGGAAGCCAACCCCGGCATCCAGGACCCGGACTCCGACTACAAGGAAACCCGGCCGCAGATGCGCGTGCAGATCGACCGCGCGCGCGCCGCCGACCTGGGCGTGTCGGTGACCGCGATCGGGCGGACGCTCGAGACGATGATGGGTTCGCGCCGGGTCACCACCTACGTCGACAACGGCGAGGAATACGAGGTGGTGGTGCAGGCCGGGCGCGAGGCGCGCATGACGCCCGCCGACCTGGCCAATACCTACGTGCGCGGCGGCGACGGTGGCCTGGTGCCGATGTCCAACCTGGTCACGCTGGAAGAAGTCGCCGAGCCCGGCAGCTTCAACCGCTTCAACCGCCTGCGCGCGATCACCATCAGCGCAGGCCTGGCCCCCGGCTACAGCATGGGCGAGGCGATCGAGTGGACCAACCGCGTGGTCGAGGAGGAACTGCCCGACTACGCGCAGATCGACTGGAAGGGCGAAACCCGCGAATACCAGCGCGCCGGTGGCGCGGTGCTGGTGACCTTCGCCATGGCGCTGCTGATCGTCTACCTGGTGCTGGCCGCGCAGTTCGAGAGCTTCATCCATCCGCTGGTGATCATGCTCACCGTCCCGCTGGCGGTGCTGGGCGCGCTGATCGGTCTGTGGGCGAGCGGCGGTACGCTCAACCTGTTCAGCCAGATCGGCATCGTGATGCTGGTGGGCCTGGCGGCCAAGAACGGCATCCTGATCGTGGAGTTCGCCAACCAGCTGCGCGACGAGGGCATGGGCGTGCGCGAAGCCATTGCCGAAGCATCCGCGGTGCGCCTGCGGCCGATCCTGATGACCTCGGCGGCGACGGTGATGGGAGCGGTGCCGCTTGTTGTCGCCGGCGGGCCGGGTTCGGCCAGCCGCGCCACCATCGGCGTGGTGATCATCTTCGGCGTGTCGTTCGCGACCCTGCTGTCGCTGTTCGTGGTGCCGGCGTTCTACGCGCTGCTGGCGCCGTTCACGCGCTCGCCGGATGCGCTGGCGAAGAAGCTCGAGCGGCTGGAGGCGGAGACGGCGCCGGTCAGCGGGCACGCCTGACCGGCTGCGGCGACGCGCCGGTCCGTGAGAGGATCGGCCGTCTTTCCGCTGCGGAGGTCGCGAGATGGCGTGTCAGGACCGGACCCTGGCCGTGGCACCGGGCCTGCGCCTGCGCGCGTGGCGCGGCGACGATCTCGACGCGCTGGTGCGCCACGCCAACGATCCCCGCATCGCGCCCGGGTTGAGCGACCGCTTCCCGTCTCCGTACACGCGCGCCGACGGCGAGGCCTTCCTGGCCGGCGCGGTGGTCGACCTGTCCGACCCGGTGTTCGCGATCGAAGTCGAGGGCGAGGCCTGCGGCTGCATCGGCGCGCGGCCCTTCGCCGGCGAACGGGCGGTAGGCGCGGAATTCGGATACTGGCTGGGCCATGCGCACTGGGGACGCGGACTGATGACCCGGGTGGTTGCCGCGTTCGTGCCATGGGTGATGGACGCGCTGGCGCTGGAGCGGCTGCAGGCCACCGTGGTCGATTTCAACCAAGGTTCGGCCCGGGTGCTCGCGAAGAACGGCTTTGTCGAGGAGGGCGTGCTGCGCAGGGCGGTCCGCAAGCAGGACCGCATCCATGACCTGCGGCTTTTTGCGCGCCTGCGCCGGAACGGGTCGGCCGCTACCGGGTCCGCGGCGCGACCGGAGGACGTCGTCGGGGACTGACTGCGGGCCCGCGTTGCCGGCGGGGGTGTGGCCGCGGGGCAAATCGGTTTATCGTGCGCCCTTTCGTGCGCCCGCCGTCCGGCTGGAGCATGGACCGACCGGAGGGGAGGAGTCTTCGTGGAAGCATTTCTGGACTGGCTGAACGGCATCATCTGGAGCAAGGCGCTGATCGCACTCTGCCTGGGCGCGGGACTGTGGTTCTCCATCCGTACGCGTTTCATGCAGCTGCGCAGCGTTCCGGAGATGATCCGGCTGCTGCTGTCGGGCAAGTCGTCGCAGGCGGGCGTGTCCTCGTTCCAGGCGCTGGCGATCTCGTTGTCCGGCCGCGTGGGCATCGGCAATATCGCCGGCGTCGCCACCGCCATCGCCTTCGGCGGCCCCGGCGCCGTGTTCTGGATGTGGGTGATGGCGTTCCTGGGCGCCTCGACCTCGTACGTCGAATCCACCCTGGCGCAGATCTACAAGGAAAAGGACGACGAAGGGCGCTATCGCGGCGGCCCGGCCTATTACATCGAGAAGGCGATGGGGCAGAAGTGGTACGCGTGGCTGTTCGCCATCTCCACCATCGTCGCCACCGGCTTCTTCCTGCCAGGCGTGCAGTCCAACGGCATCGCGGCGGGCCTCGACAACGCCTGGGGCATCGCGCCCACCGTCACCGCCGCCGGCGTGGTCCTCGCGCTCGGCTTCATCATCTTCGGCGGCGTCAAGCGCATCGCGCGCTTCGCCGAGTTCGTGGTGCCGTTCATGGCGCTGGCATACATGCTGGTGGCCTTCGTGATCATGGTGCTCAACGCCGAGCAGGTACCGGCGATGGTGTCGCTGATCTTCCGCAGCGCCTTCGGCATGGAAGCGGGTTTCGGCGCGCTGCTGGGCTTGGCGGTGGAGTGGGGCGTCAAGCGCGGCATCTACTCCAACGAGGCGGGCCAGGGTACCGGTCCGCACGCCGCGGCCGCGGCCGAGGTGTCGCATCCGGCCAAGCAGGGTTACGTGCAGGCGTTCTCGATCTACGTGGACACGCTGCTGGTGTGCTCGGCGACCGCCTTCATGATCCTGTCCACCGGCATGTACAACGTGGCCTCGCCCGAAGGGACCGCCCTGGTCGAAGCGCTGCCCGGCATCGAGGCGGGCCCGGGATTCGCGCAGGCGGCGGTGGATTCCGTCATGCCCGGTTTCGGGGCGGGCTTCGTGGCCCTGGCGCTGCTGTTCTTCGCGTTCACCACGATCGTGGCCTACTACTACATGGCCGAGACCAACATCGCCTACATCAACCGCAAGGTGCACCGGCCCTGGATGACCCTGGTGCTGCGGGTGGCGATCCTGCTGGCGGTGATCCTGGGCGCCGTGCGTTCTGCCGGCGCGGCCTGGACGCTGGGCGATATCGGCGTCGGCGTGATGGCATGGCTCAACATCGTCGCCATCCTGATCCTGCAGAAGCCGGCGCTGGTCGCGCTGCGGGACTACGAGCGGCAGAAGCAGGAAGGCGTCGATCCGGTGTTCGACCCCGACGCGCTCGGCATCCGCAACGCCGATTTCTGGCGTAGGCGCGATTGAGATGAGCAGGCGTCCGCCACCGGGCCCCGGGCGCGACACGCCCTGGGGCGCGCGCGGCCGCGATGCGGCTGGACCGGCGCGCGAATCCCGTCCGCCGCGGGAACGCGCATCGGCGGCGGAACTCCCGGCGCGCAGCACGGAGTTGCGGCTGTACGGCATGAACGCGGTCTGCGCCGCGTTCGCCCGCCGACCGCAGGCCCTGCGCAAGCTGTACCTGGCCTCCGGGCGCATCGGCCAGCTGCAGCCGCTGCTGAAATGGTGCGTGGCCAACCGCATCGGCTACCGGGTGGTCGAGGATCCCGACGAACTGCGTCGGCTGGCGGCGAGCACGCATCACGAGGGCGTCGTGGCCGACGTGTTGCGCGAGCCCTCGCTCGCACTCGGCGACTGGCTGGCGGCGCTGCCGGAAGGCCCGTGCTGCGCGCTCTGGCTGGACGGGGTCGGCAATCCGCACAACCTTGGCGCGATCCTGCGCTCCTCGGCGCATTTCGGCGTCGCTGGACTGCTCCTGCCCGAAGCCTCCACGCTCGCCCTCTCCGGTGCGGCCGCACGCGTGGCCGAGGGTGGGGCGGAAGCGGTGCCGCTGGTGGACATGGGGCCGCCGGACGAGGCGATCGCCACGCTGCGGACGGCGGGATTCGCGCTGGCCGCCACAGTGGTTCGCGAGGGCGGCGACCTGTTCGCGACCGCGCTGCCGCGACGCCTGGTCTACGTGCTGGGCGCCGAGGGCGAGGGCATGGGCGAGGCGCTGGCGCGCGCCTGCGACCTGCGCCTGTCGATCCCGGGCACGGGCAAGGTGGAAAGCCTCAACGTCGCGGCCGCCACCGCGGTGCTGCTGGCGCAGTGGGCGGGACGCGCGGGCGCGGGCTGAGTCCCGCACGGCAGGCGGTCGTCCGACCGGTCCCCGCCATGGAGGGCCGACTTGGAAACGCGGGCAGGCCGATTGTCGCTTCGCAGCCCGGCCTTCCGCACGCGATACGGTGGTGAAGGGGATGCTGCCCTTGCGGCCCACGTGTCGGCCCGACGTGGCGCACCTGCGTGGGACCGTCGGACTCTGTCGCGCGAGGGTGCGCAGCAAAGC
>JAEXTE010000139.1 GCA_023453655.1 Pseudomonadota bacterium | reverse complement strand
CCGTGCGCGCGTACTTCGCCGAAGGCGGCGAGCGGCTGTACGTGTTGCCGGTGACGGCCACCGAGGGCGGAGCGCCCCAACTGGCCGACTATGCCCGCGCCCTGGCCACGGCGGCGGTCCCGGACGAGGTCGGCGTGCTGGCCGCGCCCGGTGCCAGCGCCTGGTGCAGCGACATCGGGGGTCTGCATCGCCTGCTGGCCGATGCCTCGGAGCAGGCAGGCGCGCGGCGATTCGCGGTGCTGGACGCGCCGCCCGACGCGACGCCCGCGCAGGCCGCGGCGCTGGCCGACGCGCTCGATACCAGTCGCGCCGCACTCTATTACCCCTGGGTCGCGTCGGCGGGCGCGGACGGCGTGCGCCGCCTGCTGCCGCCCTCGGGATTCGTCTGCGGGGTGTATGCCCGCGTCGAACGCGAGCGCGGCTTGCACAGGGCGCCTGCGGAACGACTGCACACCGCGGCCGGGCTGGCGTATCCGCTCGACAGGGCGCAGCAGGAGGTGCTGAATCCCCGCGGGGTGAACTGTATCCGCCAGTTTCCGGGCAGGGGCATCCTCGTGCACGGTGCCCGCACGCTGTCCAGCAGTCCGGAATGGAAGTACGTGTCGCTGCGCCGGTTCGTCGACCAGATCGAACTGAGCGTCGCGACGGGACTGCCCTGGGTGGCATTCGAACCCAACGGACCGGCGCTGTGGCAGCGGGTGCGCTCGGCGGTCGGGGATTTCCTCCACGCGCAGTGGCGCGCCGGCGCGCTGCAGGGCGCCAAACCCGAGCAGGCGATGTTCGTCCGCTGCGACGCCGCCACAATGACGCAGCAGGACCTCGACGAGGGACGCCTGGTCTGCCTGGCCGGCGTTGCGCTGGTGAAGCCTGGCGAGTTCACACTCCTGCGCTGGAGCTGGCGGACCGCCTGAGTGCCGTCCGGCGGCGTCAACCGCCGGGCGAGTCGTCCTGGATCAGCCCCGCGTCGGCCAGCAGCGCGTGGATGCGGCTTTCGACGTAGGCCTCATGCTCGGGCGGCACCTGCTCGGTGACCGGCGCGGTCTCGTTCGAGAACGCTTCGAGCACCTGCTCCCGCGGCAGCTGCCTGCACAGCGCGTCCAGCCGCGTGGCCAGGCGCGCCAGTGCGGCATCGATGTCGGCCTTGTCCTTCATGGGCCGCATGCTGCGCCGGCCGATGTCACGGCGCCGTGCAGCCGCCTAGGCGCGGGCCGGCGGCAGCGGCGTGCGCAGGCCGACCGCCAGCCGGTTCCAGGCATTGATTTCGACGACCAGGAAGCTCAGTTCGGCAATGGCGGTCTCGTCGAAATGCCCGGCCAGCGGCGCGTAGTCGGCGTCGGCCGCGCCGGTCGCCTCGATCCGGGTGAGCGATTCGGCCCACTGCAGCGCGGCGCGTTCGCGCGCGTCGAACAGGCTGCTCTCGCGCCAGCCGGCCAGGGTGTCGAGCCGCCGCTGGTCCTCGCCCGCCGCGCGCGCCTCGTGCGAGTGCATGTCCAGGCAATAGGCGCAGCCGTTGATCTGGGAGACGCGCAGCTTCACCAGCGCGGCCAGACGCGGTTCGATGCGGCCGTGATGCAGGGCCGCGTCGAGCGAAAGCAGGGCCTGGAAGGCTTTCGGGGCGAGCCTGGGATAGGGGATGCGGGGATGCTGCGACATGGGACGCTCCGGTCATGGCGGCCGGCATGGCCGCCTCGACCGAAGGACGGGCGGGCGACCCGCGCCGTGACACCGGCTCAGTGCAGGCGCAGCTTGTCGGGATTCATCTGGTTGTGGATCTCGGCGATGCGCTCGCCGTCGCAGACGATGGTGGTGACCGTCTGCAGCCGTCCATCCAGGAACTGCAGCCCGGCTGGCTCGCCGTTGGCGATGCCGATGCGACGCTGCAGGCGTGCGGGCGCACGTCGGGCGACCGCCCAGTACAGGCGCGCGATCCGGTCGGCGCCGTGCAGCGGGCGCAGCGCCGCGGTGGCCTTGCCGCCTCCGTCCGACAGCAGCCGCGCATCGGCGTGCAGCAGGCGCTCGATCGCCGCCCGGTCGCCGCTGCCCGAGGCTTCCAGGAACCGTTCCAGCAGCTGGCGGTGGCGCTCCGGCGCGACTGCCGGGAAACGTGCGCGACCGGCCTGCAGCCGCTCGCGCGCACGATGCACCATCTGCCTGCAGTTGGCCTCGGACTGGCCCAGCATCGTCGCGATGCTTGCGTAGTCGTAGTCGAAGGCTTCGCGCAGCAGGAACGCCGCGCGCTGCTCCGGGCCGAGCCGCTCGAGCAGCGCGAGGAAGGCCAGCGACACCTGCTCGGCGAATTCCGCGCGACCGGCGGGACCGGGCGCATCGTCCACCACCAGCGGCTCGGGCAGCCACGGCCCGATGTAGTCGGTGCGCGCCACCTGGGCCAGGCGCAGGCGGTCGATGCCGAGCCGCGTGACCGTGGCCACCAGCCATCCGGTGGCGTCGCGGATCGCGTCCGGATCGGCCTGGCGCCAGCGCAGCCATGCGTCCTGCACCGCGTCCTCGGCGTCGGCGCGCGTGCCGAGCATGCGATAGGCCAGGGACAGCAGGCGCGGGCGGTGTAGTTCGAAGGTCTGCTCGTGCGGGGTCATGATCGTGGGACGGGCGAGTGCGCGCCGGCGTGACAGCCGTGCGCCGCTTCGCGCCCTTGGCTGCGCGGATGATACGGCCCGCCGGCATGGCCCTCCGGCGGGGCTGCTGCGTCGCAGCAACGATGCTCCTCAAGGTGACGGCCGTCGCGCCGCTAACGCAACAGAACCCAAGCCCGCCGCGACACGGCCAGGAGCCTTCGATGACCGCACGACCCACCGTGTTGCTGTGCGACGACTCGCGCGCATTGCGCATGCTGGCCGCGGGGCAGCTGGCCGAGGCGGGTTTCGAGGTGGTGGGGGAAGCCGGCAATGGCCTGGAGGCGGTCGAACGCTACCAGGCGCTGCGCCCCGACCTCGTGCTGCTGGACCTGGTGATGCCCGAATGCGACGGCCGCCAGGCGCTGGCGCGGATCCTCGAACTCGACCCGCAGGGCCGCGTGGTGATCCTCAGTTCGCTGGGCGCGCAGGGCGACATCGAGGAATGCCTGCGGCTGGGCGCCCGCTCCTACCTGCAGAAGCCCATCGACCCAGAGTCGATGGAGCGCGTGCTCCACCAGGTGCTCGCCTGAGCGGCGGCGCCAAGACCAGACGAACAAGAGGGCACGAGATGGCAGCGAAATTCCTGGGCCAGTTCCTGCTGGAGCGCGGCGTGATCACCGCGCCGCAGCTGCTGGCGGCGATCGAGGCGCAGCGCGCCTCCAATCCGCTGCTGGGCGAACTGGCCGTCCGCCAGGGCATGCTCGACCAGGCGCAGGCGCGCCGCATCCAGCAGCGCCAGCGCGTGGAGGACCGCCGCTTCGGCGACATCGCCCTGGAGATGGGCGTGCTCGACCAGGCGCAGCTGGCGATCCTGCTCGACGCGCAGAAGGCCGGGCGCAAGCTGCTGGGCGAGGTGCTGCTGGAACAGGGCGTGGTCGACCCGGCGCGACTGGAGGCCGAACTGGCGCAGCACCGCGCCGACCAGGAACAGGCGCGCCACGCGCTCGACGCCGAACTGGCCACGCACCCGCTGGGTGGCCTGGCCAACCGCGCCATCGGCGTGTGTGCGCGGCTGTTCCCGCGCATGCTTGGCAGCCAGTGCCTGCCGGCCGAAGCGCTGTCGCCGGGCGACCTGGACGACTGGGCCTGCGTGGCGCACGTGCGCGTGCAGGGCGCCAAGCCGATGAGCATCGGCCTGGCCACCGACCTCGATACCGCACGCGCGCTTGCCTGCGCGCTGCTCAACATCGAACCGGCGCGCTGTGACGACGCGCTCGCGCTCGATGCCCTGGGCGAGATGGTCAACGTGGTGATGGGCTACCTGGTGCGCGACGTGATGACCGAGGACGACACCGCCTACCGCGCGCTGCCGCCCGATACGACCGTCCCGGCCGCGACCCTGGCGGCCGACCGCGAACGCAGCCTGGCGATCGGCATGGGCTCGCAGTTGGGCGCGTTCGTGCTGGTGGTGGGGCGGCCGGTCTGAGTCCGGCGCACGCATCCTGCCGGGCGCTCAGGCGGCGACCGCGTCCGGTGCGGCCCCCATCCCGCCCTGGATGTCCAGTTCGATCCTCCGCAGGTAATCGCCGAAGCCGTGCCGGGCGCGACAGTCGCGGCGTGCGCTGGTCGTGACGCAGGGCTGGTCCCGGCGCGCGATCGCGTAGCCCGCGCGCGCCAGCCCCTCCACCAGCGCGTGGTCCTCGTGCGCAGGCAGCGGCGGGAATCCGCCCACCGCCTCGTAGGCGCGGGCCGAGACGCCCAGGTTCGCCCCATGCACGTGCGCGTGGCCGTCTGCATGGCGTTCGCCGGCGAGGAACGCGCGGCGCACCTGCTCGCCGTAGTCGAGCCAGTCGCCCACCCGCACCGTGCCGCAGAACGCGTCGGCGCCGGTGGCGAGCTGCGCAGATAGCC
>JAEXTE010000114.1 GCA_023453655.1 Pseudomonadota bacterium | reverse complement strand
GCGGTGGACTGGGCCACGGCCGGCGCGGACAGCAGCATGCAGCCGGCCAAGGCGCAGCTGAGCAGGCTGCGCTCCAAACCGCGCATTGCGTGACGTGACTTGCGATTCATCGTGGTGCCCTCCCAGGGCAAGCAGTCGTCGTTGAAACGGGGGATCGAGATCGGGACGGAACGGGTCTCACTTCGACTCCGGCAGCGGCAAGAGCCGCGAGGGTCAACTCATCCGCTACCTCCATGGCTCGACGCACGCACGACCAGCTTCGGCTGCAGCAGTTCGCAGGAGCGGGACGGATGGGGGCCGTCCTGCTCGTCCGCCAGCAGGCGCTGGATGGCACGGGCGCCGAGTTCGGCGATCTCGACCCGCATCGTCGTTAAGGGCGGGTGTACGTAGCGCGAAAGCGGTATGTCGTCGAAGCCCGCCAGCGCGATGTCGCCGGGCACCCGCAGACCGCCCTGGCTGAAGGCGAACAGACAACCCAGCGCCATCATGTCGTTGGCGGCGAAAACGGCGTCCGGGCGCTGCGGGCCTTCCAGCAGCGCCTGTCCCGCCCGATGCCCCGAGGCCTCGCCGAAGTCGCCCGGCAGCACCTGCGGCTCCACGCCGGGCAACAGCTGCGACAGCGCATCGCGATAGCCGCGCAGGCGTTCCCCGGCGTCGAAGTTGTCCTCCGGTCCGGCGATGAAGGCGATGCTGCGATGCCCGGCCTCGACCAGATGGCGCACCATCGCCATCGCGCCGCCATGGTTGTCCACGCCCACCGACGCCTGGCCTTCCACCACCAGCGCGGGATTCATCAGCACCACCGGCATCGGCGGCAGGTCGGCGGCCAGCGCTTCGGCGCCGGCGACGAAGGGCGACATCAGCAGCAGCCCGTCGACGCGGCCGCGCATGGTGCGCAGTGCGGCGCCCTGCTCGCGCGGGTTGCCGTGGTAGCTGGACACCAGCAGGTGCAGGCCGCGTTCGCGCGCCACCTGGTCGATGCCGCGCATCAGCTCGGAGAAGAACTCGCCGTACAGGTCCGGCAGCACCACGCCGATGGTCTGGGTGCGCCGGCTGCTGAGGCTGCGCGCGGCATGGTGCGGGCTGTAGCGCAACCGGTCGGCGATGCCCAGCACCCGCTGGCGCACGTCCTCGGCGACGTTGGGATGCCCGTTGAGGGCCCGCGAGACGGTGGCCACCGAGACGTTCGCCTCCCGTGCCACATCCTTGATGGTGACGCTCATCCTGCCCTCCCCGCTGCCCGTCCGCGCCGCTACTGCGCGACCACCTCGAACGTGGCCGACTGCGCCGCCAGCGAGCTGCCGCCCGTGAACACGGTGAACGTGCCCGGCTCGACCACCCGCCGCATCCGCGCGTCGTACAGCGCCATGTCCTCGAAGCCCAGCTCGAATTCGACCTCGCGCGATTCGCCCGGCTGCAGCTCCACGCGCCGGAATCCACGCAGTTCGCGCACCGGCCGGGTGACGCTGGCGACGTCGTCGCGCAGGTACAGCTGCACCACCTCGGTGCCGGCGCGCTTGCCGGTGTTCGTCACCCGTGCGCGCACACGCTGGCGCGGTTCGGCCGCCGAAACGCTGGCGCTGGCCAGCTGCGGCTTGCCGTGGTCGAACGTGGTGTACGACAGGCCGTGGCCGAACGGATACAGCGGCGTCCAGTCCACATCAAGGTACTTGCTGGTGTACTTGTCGTCCTTCGACGGCGGGCGGCCGGTATTGCGCCGCGCGTGGTAGATCGGCACCTGGCCGACGTTGCGCGGCACGGTCACCGGCAGCTTGCCGGAGGGCGCGACGTCGCCGAACAGCACGTCGACGATGGCATTGCCGCCCTCGACGCCAGGGAACCAGGCTTCCAGGATCGCCGGCACCTTGCCCTGCAGCGCGCCGGTCGACAGCGGCCGTCCGTTGAGCAGCACCGCCACCACCGGCTTGCCGGTCGCGGCCACCGCCAGCGCCAGCTGCTCCTGCACGCCCGGCAGGTCGAGCGAGGTCCGGTTGTTGGCCTCGGCGCTCATTTCCGGGTGCTCGCCGAGGAACATGACCACCGCATCGGCCTGGCGTGCGGCGCGTACCGCCTCGTCGAATCCGGCAGTGTCATCGCCGTCGATGTCGCTGCCCTTGGCCACGAGCAGGCGCGTACCGTCGCCCAGCGACGCGCGCAGGGCTTTCAGCGGCGTGACCGCGTCCGCGGGGCGGCCGATGCCCACCCAGTTGCCGAGCATCGCCCAGGGTTCGTCGGCCAACGGTCCGATCACGGCCAGGGTGCCGACCGACTTCGACAGCGGCAGCACCGCGCCCTCGTTCTCCAGCAGCACCATCGATTTCTGCGCAATGCGCCGCGCCGCCGCGCGGTGCTCCGCAGTGAGCGTCATCGCCTCCTGCCGTCCGGCGTCCTTGCAGTAGCGGTAGGGGTCGTCGAACAGGCCGAGCCGGAACTTGGCGTTGAGCACGCGCCGTACGGAAGCGTCGACCTCGGCCAGCGGCACGCGCCCGGCCTCGACCGCGGCCGGCAGGTCCTTGAGGTAGATCGCGCTGACCATGTCCACGTCCACGCCGGCGCGCAGGCCGGCAGCACCCGCAGCTTCGCGGTCGGCGGCGATGCCGTGCGGCATCAGCTCCATCACGCCGGTGTAGTCGCTCACGAGCAGGCCGTCCCAGCGCCACTGGCCGCGCAGCAGGCCCTGGATCAGCGGGCCATGGGCGTGCATCGGGATCCCGCCGACTTCGTTGAACGAGGCCATGATCGACTGCACGCCCGCATCGACCGCCGCCTTGAACGGCGGCAGGTAGACCTCGTGCAGGCTGCGTTCCGAGATGTCGGCCACGTCGTAGTCGCGTCCACCCTGGGCCGCGCCATAGGCGACGAAATGCTTGGCGGTGGCGAGCATGGTGTCGGGCGCGGCCAGGTCATCGCCCTGGAAACCACGCACCTTGGCCGCCGCGAACGCCGCGTTGAGATAGGGGTCCTCGCCGGCGCCCTCGACGATGCGGCCCCAGCGCGGGTCGCGCGCCACGTCGACCATCGGCGCATAGGTCCAGTGCACGCCATGGGCGGTGGCCTCCACCGCGGCGATCCGCGCGGCCTCGCGTGCCGCGTCAGGATCGAAGCTCGAGGCTTCGCCCAGCGGCACCGGGAAGACGGTCCGCATGCCGTGGATCACGTCGTAGGCGAACAGCAGGGGGATGCCCAGCCGCGATTCCTCGACCGCGATCTTCTGCAGCCGGCAGGTCAGCGCCGCGCCCTGCGTGCCGAGCCAGGAGCCGATCTGGCCCTGGCGCACCTGGTCCTCGCTGCCCGCCATCGCCGCCGGGCCGGTGTTGTTGCCCACGCCAGGGGGCTGGTTGAGCTGGCCGAGCTTCTCGGCCAGGGTCATCTTCGCCATCAGCGCATCGACGAACGCGCGCTCGGCATCCAGGTCGCCCGCCGAGGTGCGCGGCGGGGGCGGCTCCGCCCAGGCCAGCGGCGCCGCAAGGGCGGCGGCCAGCAGCCCCGCCAGGAAGGTGGCGGGGGGCGTCTGGGGGGCGCGCGGACGGGTCATGGCATGCGGGGGCAGCGGGGACCGGGCGGAATGTAAACGTTTCCAGCACGGCCTGCATGGCACGCCGCAACATCGCCTGGATCAGGTCGCCGGCTGCGGCAGGACCGGCCGGAACGGGCGCACGTCCACGCGCCGGTAGGCGCCCGCCTCGACGTAGGGGTCGGCATCGGCCCAGGCACGCGCGGCCTCGAGCGACTCGAACTCCGCGATCACGATGCTGCCGCTGAATCCGGCTGGCCCCGGATCCTCGGCGTCGATCGCCGGACAGGGCCCGGCCAGCAGCAGGCGGCCCGCGTCGCGCAGCGCCAGCAGCCGGGCGAGGTGTCGTTCGCGCGCCGCCAGGCGCCGCTCCAGCACCGAATCGCCGTCGTATCCCTCGATCGCGTACCACATGCATGGATATCCCATTCTGACCGGCGCCGATTCTAGCGGCGCCCCGCGCTGGACAGCCCGCACGCCCTGCGCTTACCCTAGCCGACAGGTTTCACAGCCGGACGCCGCTCACGTCGCTCAAGGACGCACAGCCGCGGCCCTTCGGCCAGATCCGACGCCCCCTTCGCGGTTTCCTGCCGGCTCCCGGCATGGCCCGTGCGTGGCGGCCCGATCGCAAGATGCTTTGACCAGGTGCTGGTGTTCCGGACCGGCGCATGCCGGCGGTGCGCGCCCGCATGCGCAGCCATCGGCCGTTCGCGGCCCGGGCGCCAGACGACACGCAAGACGGCCCGGAGGGGGCCGCACCCCGCATGAGCCAACCCGCACAGGACAACGCCGCCCAGGCGCATGCCCACCCCCAGCAGCAGGAAATGCCGCTGGCGGTCGTGCACGGCCAGCCGGTGCTGCAGATCCCGCAGGACCTGTACATCCCGCCGGATGCCCTGGAGGTGATCCTCGAGGCGTTCGAGGGGCCGCTCGACCTGCTGCTGTACCTGATCCGGCGGCAGAACCTGGACATCCTCGACATCCCGGTGGCGGAAATCACCCGCCAGTACGTGGACTACATCGGGGTGATGCAGGAGCTGCGCTTCGAACTGGCGGCCGAGTACCTGGTGATGGCCGCGATCCTGGCCGAGATCAAGTCGCGGATGCTGCTGCCGCGGCCGGTCAGCGAGGACGGCGAGGAGGACGATCCCCGCGCCGACCTGGTGCGTCGCCTGCAGGAGTACGAGCGCTTCAAGCAGGCCGCCGAGGACATCGACGCCCTGCCCCGCATGGAGCGCGATACCGCACCGGTGGCGGCCTTCGTGCCCGACCGCGCGGCGGTCCGCACGCCGCCGCCGGTGGAGCTGCGCGAGATGCTGCTGGCGCTGCACGACGTGCTCAAGCGCGCCGAGCTGCTGACCAGCCACGCGATCCGCCGCGACGCGCTGAGCGTGCGCCAGCGCATGGGCGAGTTGCTGGGCAAGCTCGAGGATGGTGCCTTCCACCGCTTCGAGGCGCTGTTCGATCCGGAGGAGGGCCGCCTCGGCGTGGTGGTCACCTTCCTGTCGATCCTCGAGCTGGCCAAGGAGCGGCTGCTCGATGTGGTGCAGGAAGCGCCGCTGGCGCCGATCTACGTGAAGTCGCTGGCCCTGGACCGCGCGCCCGACCAGCCGCTGGAGTTCTCCAGCGAGTTCGACGAACCCGCCGGGGGTCCGGAGGACTGAGCGCCGTCACGGCGCCTGCGACCGCCGCCTGGCGGCCTTCGAACACGCGGCACGCACCACCTCCACCTACCGCCACCTGCAACCCACTGCCGATGGATCAATCGCTCATCAACCGCATCGTCGAAGCCGCGCTGCTGGCCTCCAGCCAGCCGCTGACGGCCGTCCAGCTGTCCGGGCTGTTCCCGCTCGACGAGCCGGCGCCGGAAGGCAGCATCCAGGCCGCACTCGAGTTCCTGCAGGCCGGCTGCGCCGACCGCGGCATCGAACTGGTGGAAGTGGCCTCCGGGTGGCGCTACCAGGTGCGCGCCGACGTGCATGCCTGGGTGGCGCGCCTGTGGGCCGAGCGCCAGACCCGCTACACCCGCGCCACGCTCGAGACCCTGGCGCTGATCGCCTACCGCCAGCCGATCACCCGCGGCGAGATCGAGCAGGTGCGCGGCGTGGCCACCAACAGCAACATCATCAAGGCGCTGGAAGAGCGCGAGTGGATCCGCGTGGTCGGCCACCGCGACATGCCGGGCCGCCCGGAACTGCTTGGCACCACCAAGGCCTTCCTCGACTACTTCGGACTCAAGCGCCTGGACGAGCTGCCGCCGCTGTCCGAACTCAAGGATTTCGGCGAACTGGAACCGCAGCTGGAGTTCGAGGGCGAACGCGCCGTGGGCGGCATCGCCGCCAATGCGGACGCGGATGCCGATACGGATGCCGCCGCGGAAGCCGATGGCGGCGATGCGCCGGCGGTTGCGGCCAACGACGCCGACGACGGCGGCGATACGCAGGACACCGGCGACGGCGCCGAAGCATCCTCCCCGGCCGGATACGATGCGGACCAGCACGACGCCGACGCCAGCGAGGCACCCCCGGCCGGCGACGACACCGACGACGAAACCTCCGACGCCGCCGCCGGCGACGCGGACCCGCAGCACGACACCCCCCACCCCGACGGCGACGACGCCGCGGCCGACCAGAACCACGCCCTCGCCGACGACGGCGACAGCACCCGGAGCACCCATGAGTAAGCAGACCCCCACCGGCAGCCGCAAGCTGTCCCTCAAGCGCAGCGAAGACAAGGCTGCCGACGCCCCACGCCTGGAGGAGCGCCTGCACAAGGTGCTGGCCCAGGCGGGCCTCGGCTCGCGCCGCGCGCTCGAGCAGCGCATCGCCGACGGCCTGGTCAAGGTCAACGGCGAAGTCGCGCAGACCGGCATGTCGATCAAGGGCGGCGACCGCATCGAGATCGACGGCCGCCAGTTCGTCGCGAGCGCACTGACCGAACCGGCGCGCGTGCTGATGTACAACAAGCCCGAAGGCGAAGTGACCACGCGCGAGGATCCCGAAGGCCGCCCGACGATCTTCGAATCCCTGCCGGCGCTCAAGGGCGCGCGCTGGATCGCCATCGGCCGCCTCGACATCAACACCACCGGCCTGCTGCTGCTCACCACCGACGGGGAGCTGGCCAACGCGATGATGCATCCCTCGTACGAGATCGAGCGCGAGTACGTCTGCCGCGTGCGCGCCCCCGAGGGCGAGGAAACCGTGTCCGACAAGATCGTCGACCGGCTGGCGCGCGGCGGCGCGCTCGACGACGGGCCGGCGAAGTTCGACCAGATCAAGCGCATCGGCGGCACCGACTCCAACGAATGGTTCCAGGTGCTGCTCAAGGAAGGCCGCAACCGCGAAGTGCGCCGCCTGTGGGAGTCGCAGGGCTGCCAGGTGAGTCGCCTCAAGCGCGTCCGCTACGGCCAGGTCTCGCTGCCGCAGACCCTGCTGCGCGGCCAGTCGCTGGAGCTGCCGGATGCCCAGGTCGACGCGCTGCGCAAGGAGCTCAAGCTCGAGGAAGGTCCGCCGCCGGCGCTGACGCTGCTGCCGGTGATCGGCCAGCGCAAGGCCGCCAAGTCGACCGTGCACGTGGGCGGCGACCGTCGTCCGCAGGGCTACGTCAACGGCCACAATACCGCCGACGAAGGCCGCGAGCTGCGCCGCTTCGACCACGTGCGCGAGGACCGTCGCGGCCGCGGCGGCAAGAAGCCGCACGGTGGCCTGACCGTCAGCGGCGAGCAGGCCGCCAAGCAGTCGCAGAAGCCGTTCAAGCAGCGCGCGCCCAAGGGGCCCAAGCCGCTGCCGGACGGCAACCCCGCGGCGTTCCGCACCTGGTATGTGCCCGATGGCGTGGACACCGGTCCGGCCGGCCACCGCAACGCCGACGGGCGCGGCCCGCGCAAGCCCGGTCCGGGCAAGAAGCGCGGTCCCGGCGGCGGCGCGGGCGCGGGGCGCCAGGGCGCCCGTGGCCAGGCTGCGCATCCCTACGGCCATCCGGGCGGCGCGATGAGCTTCCCGTCCGACCATGCCTCGCCGGGCTACAACCCGAACGCGGCGCGTCCGCGCGGCCCGCGTCCGGGCGGCGACAACCGGCCGAAGGGACCG
>JAEXTE010000090.1 GCA_023453655.1 Pseudomonadota bacterium | reverse complement strand
CGCTGACCCGCCTGGACGAGGCCGGCCCGGATCTCGCCATCCGCCATGGTCCGGGGCGCTGGCCCGGCCTGGCGGCGGTGCACCTGATGGACGAGACCCTGTTTCCGGTGGCCGCGCCGACGATGCGCGGACTCGATGCGGTCGCAGACCCCGAGGACATCCTGCGCCTGCCGCTGGTCGCCGACCTCAGCCACCAGGGCTGGCACGACTGGTTCCGCAGCAACGGCGTGCGCAGCGGCCGCCTGGACGAACAGTTCGTCTTCAGCGACAGCACCGACATGCTTCGGGCCGCTTCCCTCGGCCTGGGCGCGGCGCTCGCGCGCCAGCGCATCGTCGCACCCTGGCTGGCGAGCGGGCAGCTGCGGAGGCTGCCCGGAGATCCGATGCCCGGTCGCTACGCCTACTACATCGCCTATCCGGCGCACCGCCGCCCGCGCGCGGTGGTGCGCCGGGTGATCGACTGGCTGGTGGCGCAGCCGGTCGACTGATCCGGCCCGTGACGATCGCCGCGCCGGCAGGCATGCTGACCGCCCTCCCCCGTCCTTCCGTCCCATGCGCCCCACCGCGAAGGCCCACTGGCAGATCCACCTGTGCGTGCTGCTGTGGGGCTTCACCGCCATCCTCGGCAAGCTGATCACGCTGCCTGCGCTGCCGCTGGTGTGGTGGCGGATGGGCCTGGTGACCCTGGCCCTGGCGCTGGTGCCCCGCGTGTGGCGCGGCCTGCGCGCGATGCACGGGCGACTGCTGCTGGCCTATCCCGGCATCGGCGTGCTGGTCGCGCTGCACTGGCTGACCTTCTACGGCGCGATCAAGCTGGCCAATGCCTCGGTCGCCGCCACCTGCATGGCGCTCGCGCCGGTCTTCGTCGCCGTGATCGAGCCGCGGGTCGCGGGACGGGCGTTCTCGCCGCGCGAGCTGGCGCTCGGCATCCTGGTGCTGCCCGGCGTGGCGCTGGTGGCGGGCGGTGTTTCGGCGGACATGCGCGCGGGGATCGTGGCCGGCGCGCTGTCGGCCCTGTTCGTGGCGATGTTCGGCTCGCTCAACAAGCGCCTGGTCGAACGCGGCGATCCGCTGACCGTCACCGCGCTCGAACTCGGCGCGGGCACGCTGGCGCTGACCCTGCTCGCACCGCTGATGCCGCTGCTGTTCCCGGTGTTCGCCGGCCCGCTGCTGGCGCTGCCCACGGCCAGCGACCTGGTCTGGCTGTTGCTGCTGGCCGGTGCCTGCACACTGTTCCCGTTCGCGCTGTCGCTGGTGGCGCTGCGCCACATCAGCGCGTTCTCGGCGCAGATGGCGGTCAACCTCGAGCCGGTCTACGCGATCGTGCTGGCGATGCTCCTGCTCGGCGAGCAGCACGAGCTGACGCCGATGTTCTACGCCGGCGTGGCGGTGCTGCTGGCAGCGGTGTTCGCGCATCCGTTGCTGCACCCGCCGAGGCGGATCGCACACCCGGAAGTGCTCGGCACCTCCGAGGCGAAAGGCATCGCCGACTAGGGCCGCGCATCGCCGCGCGCCATGCGGACGCACCTCGCGAAGCCGCGATACACCGCCACCTTCGAAACGGGCGCAGGCGCGGCGTATCATCGCGGCTGGCTCGATCCCCCACGCACGCATGCCTGGAGTCTTCCGCGCCGGAGCGCGCCCTGCTGCCGCCACCTGCCTGCTCGCCTGTCTGCTGGCCGCCTGCAGCGGGCCGGCGACCGATGCGGCCGCGCCCGCGCAGACCGGCGAAGCCAAGCCCCTGCGTTCGCTGGGCTGCCTGCCCACCAGCCTGGTCTCGCTCGAACTCCCGCTTCGCGAAGGCTTCGCCTACGCGCACGGCGCGCCGCGCAGCGACGCGCACGTGGGCCGTTGCGTGCTGTCGATGTTCGGTCCACGCACGCTGAAGTCTCCGCTGGCCTTCGACCGCGCCTACCGCCGCGTCTTCGCCTACCACGAGGAAGACGGCACCACCGACCTGCGCGGCCTCGCACCGGAGGGGTTGCAGCTGTTCCGGATCGGATCGACCTCCGCCGCCGACGTCTGGCTGCTGCGCGCGGACACCGGCACCGAACTCGAGCCGGCGCACCACGACGTGCTGTTCAGCACCCGCCGCGACGACGGCGTGCTGGTCGACCACCTGCTGGTGGGCGCGATGGCGCTGCTGTACCGGCGCGACTACGACATCGAGAACACCCAGGCCTTCGCGATCCGCGAAGACACCGGGCGCGGCGCGGAGGCCGGACCCGGCTACCGGGCGCGATACCGCGTCGGCGACGACGGGGTGTTCGCACTGGTGGACGGCCAGGTGCTGCCGCCCGATGCGCCACCACCCGGCGTCTGAAAGCGGTCAGGAGGCCGACAGGCGCCACGTCCCGCGGGGACGCGGCGCACGCGGTATCAGCGCAGGCTGTAGCCCGACACGCGCCAGACGCGGTCCTCGTCCAGGCGGAACGAGACCAGCTCGCGCACCGGCTCGGCGCTGTTGGCGAAACGCGTCGCCGAACGGACGTTGATGTAGAGCCCTTCGGGCACCTGCTGGCCGGCGCGGAACAGCGAGCGGCTCACCTCGGGCGCGGCGCGCGAGGCCACGGCGCCGAGGCGATTGCGGTCGATGGTGACCTGCTTGATGAACTCGTCGCGGTTGACCATCTGCTTCATCGCGGCCGACGCGCCGTCCCACACCTCGCCGATGCGGTTGCCGTCCACCAGCTGCATCACCCGCAGGGCGGCCTGGCCCATGTCGGCATCCTGCTTGGCCAATGCCGCCCGCTGCTCCGGCGTCAGCTGCTCCATCGCCGGCTGGGCGGCGGGCGCCGGCTGCGGCGCAGGCTGCTGGGCCAGGGCGCTTCCGCACAGGGCGAGGGCGGCGATGCTCGACAACAGGCGCAGTCTGTTCATGTTCGATCGGGCCTTGCGATTGGGTCGGGCGGCCGAGTGTACGACACCCGCCGACCGCCCCGGTGAGCGCCGCCGCCGCATGGCCCGCCGGTCCGCTACCCTTGTCACGTCCGGGCGGGCGGCCGCGTCCATGGTCCTGCCCGACCACCTGCGGGGAACCGACCGGATGCACCCCCTGTTCCTGTTGTTGCTGTGCCTGCTGCTGGCCCTGTCCGCCTGGGCGGTGCTGGTGTTCAACCGGCTGGTGCGCCTGCGCAACCAGGTCCGTACGGCGTGGGCCGACATCGACGTGCAGCTGCTGCGGCGGCACGACCTGGTGCCGCAGCTGGTGGCGGCGGTGCAGGCCTATGCGGGCCACGAGCAGGCGCTGCTGGAGGCCGCGACCGCACTTCGCGCGCAGGCGCTCGCCGGACCGAGCAGGCCGCGGCTGGCGGAGGTGGAGGCCGCGCTGGAACAGGCCATCGGCCGACTGTTCGCGCTGCGCGAGGCCTATCCGGAACTGAAGGCCAGCGGCAATTTCGCGCAGCTGCAGCGCGACCTCGTCGACGTCGAGGAGCACCTGCAGTACGCGCGCCGCTTCTACAACGGCGCGGTGCGCGACTACAACGACGCCACCCAGCGCGTGCCGGACCTGCTGGTCGCGCGCGCCGCCGGGTTCGCGCCGGAAGACTTCTTCGAGGCCGGCGACGCGCAGCGCGCGCCGGTCCGGGTGCGGCTGCCGTGAGGGCCCTGCTCCGACTGGCCGCGGCCTGCGCGCTGCTGGCGGCCTGCGCGCTGCCGCTGCATGCGGTCGAGCGCATCGAGTCCTACGACATCGACGTGGCGGTCAACACCGATGGCAGCCTCGAGGTCACCGAGCAGATCCGCGTGCGCGCCGAGGGCGAACAGGTCCGGCGCGGCATCTACCGCGACTTCCCGACCCG
>JAEXTE010000081.1 GCA_023453655.1 Pseudomonadota bacterium | reverse complement strand
CCCCTCTCCCACCGCCAGGCGCTACCAGATCAGATCGTCAGGCACCTTGAACTGCGCGTAATACGCATCGTCCTCGCTGCTCTGCGCCGGCGCCTCATCCCCCGACCGGCCATGATCCAGCACGATCATCGACGCATCGCGCTCGCGCACCTGTTCGGCCGCCACCCGCGGCAGCAGCTCGTAGCCCTCGCCGCCGTTGGCGATTACCAGCACGCCATCGGCCAGCTTGCGCCGCAGGTCCTCGTTCACCAGCAGCGTGCGGATCGCGCCATCCGCGGTGAACCGGTACTCGCTCTCGCCGCTGCGCGGCACGCGCTTGTCGCGGATGATCTGGCGCGCCTGCGCCTGCAGTTCGCGCTGGCGGGCGGCGGCCTTGCGTTCGGCCTCCAGCGCGCGGTCGCGCTCGACCTTCTGCTCGCGCGCACGCTGCGCCTCGCGCTCGATCCCGGCCGCCGTGGGCGCCGCCTTGCCGAGACGCGCGTTGAGCTGCTCGCGCGCCACCTGCGAAACCTTGGATTTCTTGACCAGGCCGGCCTTGAGCAGCTGTTCCTGGAGCGGGTTGCCTTTGGCCATGGCCGTGCGCCTTGCGGGGTGGCGGGCATGATAGCGGCCATCTGTCGCGTGAGCCGGCGAGGCGCCGCCGCGGCCTCGCGTCAGGCGTGCCGGATGGATGCGCTATCTCCGCCGCCGCGCGGCACTTAGCGACCGGGATGCCCTGGGCGCACTCGAACGCATGTCTCTCCGCGCCGGCCCGCCCACCCCCGCCCTGCACGGCACCGCCCTGCGAGGCTCGGCGGCCTCGGCACCTCACGACCAGGTGCGCCCGGACACCACCAAGGTGCTGCCCAACCTGACCCGGACCGCTTCGTGACCGCCGTGCGCCGGCTGGAATCGAGCGTGGCGCCCGCAGCATGGCGCCCGCGCCACTCAGGCCGCAAACGCACCCTTGGCCCGCGCGCCGAAGCCCAGCGCGCAGCCCCGATCGCCGATCAGCCGCGCAGCTTCAGCGTCGGCGCCTCGTCCAGCGTGCCGTCCTCGCGGATCACCACGAAGCGGGTGTCGTCCTGGTCGAACAGCACCGGGATCGGCGCCTGGAACAGCGGCCGGCGCACGAAGGCCAGCCGCCATCGGAAGATCTCCAGCGCCTCCAGCGTGACCAGCTGCGCCGGGGTGAGCCCCTCGCGCAGCATGGACGGATCGCCCGCGGGCGGTGCCTTGCGCCGTTCGGGCGTGCGCCGCGGCGCTGACATCGGCGGCGGCGGAGGCGGCGCCTGCCACGGGCCGGCGACGACGGTGGACTGCATGGGACTGTAGGACATGGCCTGGCCCTCCCGGGGGCCTCACGTTGCGCGGCCGTCCCGGACTGGGCCAGCAGCACGCGCCCATGCCCATGCAAGCACCGTGCCACGGCCGGCGCGACGGCCGCCTGACGCCGATACGGGCGATCAAGTTTCCCGGACGCCGCGTCGCCACCGCCCGGCACGCCAAGCGCACAGTGCCTCCACCGGCCCACCCCGCGACCGGACCACCCAACGAAGGACACGCCCATGACCAGGATCCTCCCCGCCCTGCTGGCGACCGCGCTGGCCGCCACCGCCTCCCCCGCCGCGCAGGCCCAGTCCCCCGACGCCCCCGTCCGCAATGTCGTGCTGGTGCACGGCGCCTTCGCCGACGGCTCCGGCTGGCGCGGCGTGTACGACGACCTCACCGGCCGCGGCTACCGCGTCACCATCGTGCAGAACCCGCTGACCTCGCTGGCCGACGACGTGGCCGCCACCCGCCGCGCCCTCGACCGCCAGGACGGCCCCGCCATCCTCGTCGGCCACTCCTGGGGCGGCACCGTGATCACCGAAGCCGGCGTGCACGACAAGGTGGCCGGCCTGGTGTACGTCTCCGCGCTGGCCCCCGACCAGGGCGAGACCACCAGCCAGCAGTACGAAGGCTTCGCCGCCACACCCGAGTTCGTGATCGACGTGCACCCCGACGGCATCGGCTACCTCAACGGCGAGAAGTTCAAGGCCGGCTTCGCCGCCGACGCCAGCGACGAAGACGCCGCCTTCCTGCGCGATTCGCAGGTGCCGATCACCATGGCCGAGTTCGACGTGCCGGTGAAGCACGCCGCCTGGCGCAGCAGGCCCAGCTGGGCGGTGATCGCCACCGAGGACAAGGCCTTCGACCAGGCGATGCTGGTGCACATGGCCGAGCGCATCGGCGCGCGGATCAGCTACGTGAAGGCGAGCCATGCGCTGTACTTCACGCAGCCCAGGGCGGTGGCGGACGTGATCGACGCCGCGGCAAGGGCCGTCGCCTCCCGCTGAGCGCCGGCGCGGCAGCGGTTACGCGCGGGGCGCTCGCACCTGGCACGAGCCGCTGCTGCGGACGGGGCACGCGGCCGATCGCGGCCCGATGCCCGCGGGCCGGACGGCGCATGCCCCCTCCGCGTGATGTCCGGGCCAATGGCCGCGAGCTGGCCGATCGCGCGCGGCGACCGACGCGCCCGGAACTCAAGGTGCCGCCCACCACCGGCTACAGCCGCAACGCCGCCGTCGACAACGGCGTGGCCGACCCCCGCGTGCGCCTGGTCCGCAAGCCCAGGACCGCTCGCGAGCTGACGCGCACGCCGTCATCGACGGATTGCCACCGCTGCGCAAACGCAACCGTCCTCGCTGTGCCGACGCGGTGGCCCTGACCAGCCCTAAGGTGCCGGTCTGGGAATGCGGTGCGCGCAGTAGGCGAACACGCCCAGGAAGACGCCCAGCACCGCCTGGTTGC
>JAEXTE010000061.1 GCA_023453655.1 Pseudomonadota bacterium | reverse complement strand
CCTTCTTCGCCGAGGCGCCAGGCCTGAACCCGGCGAGCGAGCGCGTGACCGGTGTGGTCTGCGGCGTGCGTGTGGAAGAGGTGGAGGATCCGCTGATGCGCCGCATCCGCATCCTCGACAAGCTGGTTGACGAGCTGGCGAAGGGCAAGGCAATGCAGAAGGTGCTGAGGCAGACATGAGCGATTACGACCAGCTGTTCGCCGCCTTGTCGGCGATCCTGCGCCGGCATGCTAAGGCCATGTCGATCCGCACCGACGATCCCGGCCATCTGTACGTGGAGCTGGCGCCGGCGGAGCCGAAGGCCAAGCCGAGTTTCTTCGGTGCGGTGCAGGCGAAGAAGTCCTACGTCAGCTACCACCTCATGCCGGTGTACGAGGATCCCGGGCTGCTGGACGGGATCTCGCCCGGCTTGCGAAAGCGCATGCAGGGCAAGTCCTGCTTCAACTTCACGGCGATGGACGCCGCGCTCCTCGATGAGCTGGACGCGCTGACCGGGCGGTGTGCAGCGACGGTGCGGTAGCGTGGCGGGTGTCGGGCGCGGAGGCACGTCAGTCGGCATGGCCAGGATCGACTTGAAGCGGGAACTCAAGCATCTCTATTCACCGTCCGCGAAAGCGGTGGTGGAGGTGGACGTGCCGGCGCGGCGCTTCCTGATGATCGATGGCCAGGGCGATCCGAACACGACACCCGCCTATGCCGAAGCGGTGGAGGCGCTGTTCTCCGTGTCGTACACGGCGAAGTTCATGGTCAAGCGCGCAACCGGCATCGATTACGCGGTGATGCCGCTGGAAGGCCTGTGGTGGGCCGACGACCATGCCGCATTCGCCGCCAACGACCGCGCGCGGTGGCGCTGGACGATGATGATCCTGCAGCCGGATGTCGTGGAAGACGCGGTGCTGGAAGCGGCGATCACCCAGGTGCGCGACAGGAAACGGCTGCCCGCGGTGCACCGGTTGCGATTGGAGTCGTTCGTCGAAGGCCGCTGCGCACAGGTGCTGCACGTGGGACCTTTCACTGGGGAAGGTCCGACGATCGAGCGGCTGCACGCCTTCATCGCCGAACGCGGCCGGCTGGCGGGCAAGCACCATGAGATCTACCTGAGCGATATCCGGCGCGCGCATCCTGCGAAGTGGAGGACGGTCATCCGGCAGCCGATGGCGTGAGGTGGGGGCGACGCTTTGGTGGTCGCATGGACGCGTGCAGCGGTGGTCGGAGCGCTCATTGGAGAGGTGAACCGGTTGCTCCGGCCGCCCCCACCCCAGCCCTCCCCGCATGCGGGGGAGGGAGTGGTCGCAACTGGCTTGTTGGCTTGTCGATCCGGGCGGCGCTCGTTCGTCTGGAAGGGACGGCGGCGCGCGGTGTGCCGCCAGCGATCTGCACAGGAGCAACGCATGGCGGCAATGACCGCAGTCAAGGGCCCCGCCTCGTACTTCCCCTCGATCGAGAAGACCTATGGCAAGCCGGTCGCGCACTGGCTGGCGCTGCTGGACGCGATCGGCGAACGTCCGCACATGCAGCAGGTGGCCTTCCTCAAGCAGGAACACGGCATCGGCCATGGCCATGCCAACGCGCTGGTGGCGTATCGCAAGGCGCAGGCTGGCTGACCGCCCGGGGCGGCATTGCGCCGCGCCCGACTCCGCGCCGCGTTGCGCGGGTGGCCGGACGCGAGGCCGCCTGGCCCGACACGTGCTGCCCGGCCGGCCCACCCCCCACGGCCTGCAGACGCCCACACCGTATCCTGTGCGGTCGTGTTTCCCGGCACGGCATGAGGTACGGCGATGGACTATCAGCTCGTGGTCAAGTTCTGGCGCAAGTCGCTGGAGAGCGAGGACTTCCTGGCGACGATCGAGGACAGGCTGCGCGCGGTGCTTGGCGGGTCGGTGGAGCTGGAGGGGTACGACGTCAGCGCGAAGGAGATCAACCTGTTCATGCTGACCGCGGACCCGCGGCTGTCGTTCCGCCGCGTGCGCGAGGTGCTGGAGGCGCTGGGCATGGAGAATGGCGTCTCGGCCGCGTACCGGCTGGTGGGCGGCGCGAAGTTCACTTCGCTGTGGCCGACGCGGCCGATGCGGAAGTTCACGCTGCCGTAGGCACGCGCCGCCCGCGACCATGCCTCCGGGCATGCGCCGCGGATCGCGGCGCCTCGATCGACCCCGGGTTTTCCCCAATGTTGCGGCGCAACCGCGCCGAGTAGTCTCGCCGGCGGAAGGTGCCATACGGCGCCGCATGCATCGGCCCGCCATGTCATTCGAGACGTTCCGGTTCCCGCCGCCGCTGCCGCCTCCGGGCCTGCATGGGCCGATGCTGCCGCCACGCCCGCTCGAGCCTGGCGGCGCGGGTTTCGACGAGGCGCTGCTGTCGGCCGATCCTGCCGAGGTGTCGTTCGAACTGGACCGCGGCTCGGTGCGCATCCAGGACGAGCGCGAGGCGCAGTGGAACACGAACTGGACCGCGAGCGGCGGGATGTTCGTGTCCGCGCCGGGTGCGGAGGCACAGGCGGTGCCGCTGCGCTTCGAGGCGACGATGCGCAACGAGGACGCCACGCCGGCGCGGATGCGCGCGCTCAATCCCTTCGACCCGGCGACGATCCCGCCGCGCACGC
>JAEXTE010000039.1 GCA_023453655.1 Pseudomonadota bacterium | reverse complement strand
GCGCGAGGCGGCGCGCGAATTGGCCCGTGCCGAGCGCCCCGGCTATCGCGCGCCGGAAACGCGCCCGGACAAGCGCGCACGCCGCCTGATCCGCGCGCTGGGCGATATCGACGCGAGCTGAGCCGCGAGCGCGCGGAAGCGGTCCGGCGGGCAAAGAAAAGCCCGCGCATCGTGCGATGCGCGGGCCCCAGGGCCAGCCTCCGAGGTCAGTAGCGCACGCGCAGCGTCACGCCGTACATCCGCGGCGCGGCCGGGAAGGCGTTGAAGGTGTTGAGCGGATTGCCCGGGTCGGGGAACAGGCCCTGCAGCGGTGCGTCGAAGCCCACCTGCACGTACTCGGTGTCGGTGAGGTTGGTGCTCCACAGCTCGACCATCCAGCGGTTGTCGCTGCGGCCGATGCCGAGGCGGGCATTCACCACCGTGTACGAAGACTGGTGCTTCTCGACGTCCAGGTCCGAACCGGTGTTGTAGTCGCCCATGTACTTGGCGCCGATGTTGAAGCGGCCGAGCAGCGAGCTGCCGAAATCCCACTCGTAGGTCACCGCCATCGAGCCCGACCACTCCGGTGCGAACGGCATGGTGGAGCCCGGGAGCTTGTACAGCGCACCCGACGTGCTAAGCGGCGTGCGCTGTTCGAAATCGACGCCGGGGATGTCGTCGCCGAACTTGGTGTCGGCATACATCAGGCCGCCCTGCAGCATCAGCCCCGGCACCGACTGCGGCTGCCAAAGCACCTCGGCATCCACGCCCTTGGAGGTCACCTTCGGGATCGAGCGCACCACGAAGCTGGTGCCGAGGAAGCTGTTGAGCTGGAAGTCCTCGTACTCCTGGTGGAACGCCGTGGCGTTGAGCAGCAGCGAGCCGCCGGCCCAGGTGGTCTTGGCGCCCAGCTCGTAGCTGTCGACGAACTCGGCCGGGAACGAGGTGTCCAGCACCGGGGTGATGCCCGCGCCGCTGGCCGAGTTGCCGTCCGCCGACTGCACGCGGTCGAGGTTGAAGCCGCCGCCCTTGTAGCCGCGCGCGGCCGAGGCGTAGGTCATCAGGTTCTCGTTCCAGCGGTAGGCCGCCTTGAGCGTGCCCGACCACTCCTTCTCCTCGCTCTCCTGGAACGTGTCGCGGCTGGGCGCGTTGTGCAGCGCGTTGGCCCAGGGCAGGCACATGTAGCCCGCGATCTGCGGCCCCGCCGAGCCCATGATCGCATCCTGCACCGGGCCGGGCAGCCCGGCGAACGCGGTGCTGCGCGAGGACAGCGCCGCGCGCAGCCGCGCGTAGCGCGCCGGGTTGAGCGGGTTGAGGTCGGTGAGCGCACCGGTACAGGCCAGGCTGCCGTTGGGATTGCTGTAGTTGGAAGTGAGTTCCTTGTCCTCGCGGGTGTAGCGCAGGCCGAGGGTCACATCGAGCGCGTCGGTGGCGTGCCAGGTGTTGTTGGTGAACAGCGCCAGGCTCTTCGCGTTCTGCTGGTAGCGGTCGAGCGCGCCCAGCCCGGTGAAGCCGGTGCCGTAGGGCGTCCCGCCGACCTGCGACAGGAACGCGGCCGCCGGCAGGTTCAGCGGATTGTCGAGCGGAACCCCGGCCGCGGCCAGGCTCTGGCCGACCAGCTGGTACACCAGCGTCGAGACATAGGGTTCGTAGTGCTGGCCGATGCGGTAGCTCTCGTTGCGGTCCAGGTCCTCGTCGGAATAGAACAGGCCGACCATCCAGTCGACGCGGTCGGTGGCGCCGGTCAGGCGCAGTTCCTGGCTGAAGGTCTTGAACCCGGTAAACGATTCGTCCTCGTCGCCGTTCCGGTAGATCAGGTCCGCGGTGCTGAAGTCGTAATCCAGGCCGTTGATGGCCTGCCACTCTCGCGAAGCAGTGATCGAGGTCAGGGTGGCGCCGCCGAAGCCGCCCAGGTCCCAGTTCACCTCGGCCGAAACGCCCTTGTCCTTGATGTCCTGGCTGGTGGGACGGTTGCTGTAGGCGACTCGGTCGAAGGGATCGTCGCCGGGCCGGGCCACGGCCTGGCCGCCGGCGAGCGCGTTGAGGATCGCGGCGGTGCCGCCGACCGTGGTCTGCACCGCCGTGCAGCAGTTTTCCTCCCGGCTGGTGAAGTCGCCCGAGAGCAGGATGTCCAGGCTCTCGGACGGTTCGAACAGAAGTTTGGCGCGGACGGTATGGAAATTCTGGTCGTAGTCCTCGTCCTCGGTGCGCGGGCCGTTGCCCGTGACCACGTCCATCCAGCCGTCGCGCTTGCGCTTGGCGGCATAGATGCTGAAGGCGGCCTGGTCGCTGAAGCTGTCGTTGTAGCTGCCCGACACGCCCAGTGCGCCGTAGTTGCCCGCGGTGATCTCCGCCTCGGCGCCCTGCGTGTAGCTCGGGCGGCGGGTGACCACGTTGATCACGCCGGCCGAGGTGTTCTTGCCGAACACGGTGCCCTGCGGACCCTTGAGGACCTCGATGCGCTCGAGCTGGCCGAGGTCGCCGAAGCCCACGCTGTTGCGCGGGCGGTAGACGCCGTCGATCACCACGCCCACCGAGGATTCCAGGCCCACGTTGTCGCCGACCGTTCCGATTCCGCGGATGCGGGCGGTGGTGATCGCCTCGTTCTGGGTGCTGGTGACGGTGAGCCCGGGCACCAGGATCTGCATGTCCTTGATGTCGCGCACGCTGGCGTCCTGCAGCAGCTGTTCGTCCAGCGCGGTGACCGAGATCGGCACGTCTTGCAGCGCTTCCTCGCGCTTTTGCGCCGTCACGACGAGCGTGGACAGGGTCCGGGGCTCGTCGCCGGGCGCGGGTTCCTGCGCCGCTGCCGGAGCGGCCGTGGAGACGATCGCCGCAAACAGGGCGACGGCGAGTGGATTGCGCTGCGGATGGCCTGGTGCCATGAGACTCCCCCAAATTGGTTGAATGGCAATGCGGTGACGCGAAGCAGTGCTGCGACAACGATGCACGTCCGCCCGGGAAGCCCGGGGACGGACCTCGGGCGACCGGCCCGCGTGGGGGACTGACCGGCGCCCGGAGAACCTGGAGCGAACGAAAACCTAACATAAGTTCCGAAATTGGGAAGCCCGCCATGCCCTCGCGTACGGATTCCCCCGGGCCATCCGGTCCGGGTCCTCGCCGCCTGCCGGAGCGCGGGTACGGTCACGCCAGTCCGGCGGCACAAGCCCCCGCTGGCCCCGGCCGCGCTGCAGGGCACCCGATACAATGGACCGGTGAACAGGCCTGCCCCCCAGACCGGCACGAGCGCCGACAAGGCGCCCCCGGCCGACACCCGCCTGATGGCGGACTGGCGGCGCCGGGTCGGAGCGCTGACCGACCCGATGCGGGCGATGCTGGCCGAGGTCTGCGAGCAGGGCGGCCCGGCGGTGGCGGACCACTTCTACGGCGCCATGCTGGAGGACCCGCGCGCGGCGCGGTTCCTCGACGTCAACCAGGTGCGCGAACGGCTCAAGCCCTCGCTGCAGCGCTGGCTCAAGGCGCTGCTGGCTGCGACCACCGGCGAGATCGCCAACCTGTATGCGCTGCAGGAGCACGTGGGCCACGTCCACGCCCGCATCGGCATCCCCGTCGACCTGGTCGGCCGCGGCGCACGCATGCTCAAGGACGATCTGCACGCGGGCATCCGCGCCCGCGCCGGCGACGACGCGGCCGCGCTGGAGGCCGTGCTGGCGGTCGACGGCCTGGTCGATATCGCGATGGAAACCATGACCCGGGCCTACGCCCGCTCGCGCGAGGTGGTGGGGGCGCTGGACGGTTCGTTCCGCCTGTTTTCCCTGATCCAGAACATCGGCACCGAGCGCGAACGCCAGCGTGCCCTGCTGCTGGCCTGGGAGAATTCGCTGCTCTATGCGCTGACCGCCGAACAGCCCGGTCCGCCGCAGCCGCTGCTGATCTCGCGTTCGGAGTTCGGCCTGTGGTTCCTGCACAAGGGCATGGCGAGCTTCGGCGATACCGCCGAGACGCGCGAGGTCAGCGCCATCTCCGAGCGCATCGATGCCGCCCTGCGCGAGCGCCTGCCGACCGCCGCCAACGCGGGCGAGCGCCGCCTGCTGCTCGACCAGCTGCGCGCGCTGGCCGACCAGATCCGCAGCCTGGTCTCGATCATGTTCGACGGCATCGGCGACCTGGAATCGGGGCGCGACGCGCTGACCCGGCTGCTCAACCGCCGCTTCCTGCCGACCATCCTGCGCCGCGAGATCTCGCTGCAGGCCAACACCGGCCGCCAGTTCGCGGTGTTGATGATCGACCTCGACCACTTCAAGTCGATCAACGACACCCACGGCCATGCCGCCGGCGACCGCGCGCTGCAGCACGTGGCCAGCCTCCTGATGGAGAACACCCGCGGCAGCGACTACCTGTTCCGCTATGGCGGCGAGGAATTCGTGGTGGTCCTGGGGTCGGTCGACGAAGTCGAGGCGCTGGGCATCGCCGAAGGACTGCGTCGCGCGATCGCCGCCTCGCCGGTGGCGCTGGG
>JAEXTE010000028.1 GCA_023453655.1 Pseudomonadota bacterium | reverse complement strand
ACCGGCAGCCGTTCCGCACGCAACGCGATGCGCCGGAAGGGACGACGTGGCCCGGCGGCGGCCCCTGATCGAGGGCATCGGTTCGACAGCGGCCACTGCGCGAGTCACCCCGGCGTGCCAGGCAACTCCGCCGGTTGTCCGGCGCAACCCGGTTCCCGGCAGCCCGGTCCCGCACGTTGAACGCACTGCCCGGCAGACCGCGGCGTCGTCGCGGGTGGCGATCCGGGACTGGCGTCGAACAAAGGCAGCGAGGCGCAGTAGGCACCCAGGCTGGAGCCGGTCAGGTGGCGCCGATCATGCGATGCGTCGGCTTTCCAGGTAGTGCGCCTTGAGTGCGGGGTAGTAATCGTCGAACGACGGCAATGCTTTACCTTCCCGCGCAGCGACCAGCATGTCGAGGTAGTACTCCCACCCCGGTCCGATATCGCCTGCGAGCGTCCAGTCGCCCAGGGGCTGAACAAGACGCAGTTCAGTCGCCGGGCCCGCCTGTCTCAACGTCAGCTCGATGCGCCACACGCCGGAGTCCTCCTGCATCCTGACGACCAGGCGGCGCGGCGGCTCGCATTCCTTGATCGCCAGATCCGTCCACGGCTGGCCCTTCTCGTGCACCAGTTGCAGCCGCACGACCTCGCCCGGACCAGCCCTTCCCTCCCAGGGACCGAACCAGAGGGCGGTCCGCTCCGCACGGGTCAGGCTCGCCCAGACGTCTTCGACAGGCGCCTGGACGGTGCGCGCAAGGATCAGGTCATTGCCACAAACATAGCCGGTGGGCTTGGGGTTCATGCAGTCCCTCGGCGTCCTGGGTGGGGTGATGGGCGGATGGGC
Source organism: Pseudomonadota bacterium (assembly GCA_023453655.1). GTDB lineage: Bacteria > Pseudomonadota > Gammaproteobacteria > Xanthomonadales > Xanthomonadaceae > Luteimonas > Luteimonas composti. The sequence continues at coordinate 6,111 of JAEXTE010000028.1, read as the reverse complement.
ACCGCAGTCCGCGGACAGCACGGATTGCCCAAAGATTGCGTCGTCGCCGGGCGCTGCCCGCCGCGGGTGCGCGCCGAGCCGGCGCCGCGCCTCAGGCGGTCTGGCCGCCCGCCATCGCGTCCTGGATCAGCGCCACGATTTGCTCGACCGTCGGGTCCTTTGGCAGCGACATGCTCTTGAATGTGAAGTCCAGCTCACTTTCGAGATCGAGCATGATGTCGACCTGGATGATGGAATCGATGCCCAGCTCCTGCAGCCGCGTCTGTGCGGTAATCGGGATGTCCGTCGACCCGACCCGTTCTTGAAGCATCTCGGTCAAACGACGCAGAATGGCGGAGTTTTCCATGCAGGACACCTGTCAATGTCCTCGCTGGCCCGGTTCCTGCGTGCCGGAAGTCATGGATTCCGTCGGCGGAACGAACGCAGCAATGGGACGTTGAGGACATTGTAATGGACGCGGCCGGCAGTCACGAGGCGAACAGGAACGTCATCTCGCAGGCGAATTTCCGGCTGAGCTTCGGCGTGCTCGTCGCGGTCACGATCGCCTGCGTGCACTGGTTCGGCTCCTCGCGTCCCGACGTCGGCGACGGCCTGGTCGTGGGCATGCTCAGCGGCTACATCGGCTACGCCGCGTTCGCACGCTGGCTTGCGGCGCGCCCCGAGCGGCTCGCCAACCGCGACCTGGTGGTGATCACCGCGGTGATCGATCCGCTGATCCTGTCGGCGTGGATGTACTTCGCCGGCGGTTCGTCGATGGTGTTCGTGGCGTTCTACCTGTTCACCACGCTCGGCTTCGGCTTCCGCGTGGGCACGATGCCGATGCACATCTGCCAGGCGTTCTCGCTGGTGGGCTTCGGCATGGTGGTGATGACGTCTCCGCTGTGGCGGGACAACCTCCTGTTCGCCGCGTCGCACGCCCTGCTGCTGGTGGTGGTGCCGCTGTACGCGGCCAGCCTGGTCCGGCGCATCAACGCCGCGCGCGAGGCGGCCGAGTTCGACAGCCGCGCGAAATCGCAGCTGCTGGCGAAAGTGAGCCATGAACTGCGCACCCCACTGACCGGAATCGTGGCCGACGCGCAGCTGCTGGAGGTGGAGGCGGTCGACGCCGGCACCGTCAACCGCGCACGCTCGATCCAGCGGCTGGCCACGACCCTGGACTCCGAGATCAAGCAGCTCCTCGACCTGTCCAAGATCGCGGTCCACGGCGGCGACAGCCGCCTCGCCCCGGCACCCTTCAGCCTGGCCTTCACCGCCACCCAGGTGGTCGGCTCGATCCGTTCGATCGTCGGCGCCAAGCCGCTGGCGGTGGAGCTGGACTTCGACGAGCGGATCAAGCTGCCGGTGGTCGGGCGCCACCAGGAGCTGGTGTCGATCCTGACCAACCTCGCCGGCAACGCGGTGAAGTTCACCGAACAGGGCGCGGTCACGCTGCAGATCGCCCTGGTCGAAACCAGCGAGGAGGGCTACCGCGTCCGCTTCGCGGTGTCCGACACCGGCATCGGCATCGATCCGGCCTACCACGAGAAGATCTTCCAACCCTTCTTCCAGGTCGAGAGCGGCCCGGCGCGCCGCTACGGCGGCACCGGGCTGGGCATCTCGATCGCCAGCGAGCTGGTCCGGCGCATGGGCGGCCGGCTGCAGGTCGACAGCAAGCCGGGCCAGGGCAGCACCTTTTTCTTCGAGCTGGTCCTGCCCGTGGACGCCAGCCCGGCCGCGGAGACGGCGCTGGCCGAGACCACGCCGTCCGCCGTGGCGGGCAAGCGCGTGCTGGTGGCGGACGACAATGCCACCAACCTGTCGCTGCTGCGCGAGATGCTGCTCAAGGACGGGCACCAGGTGACGGCGGTGGAGAGCGGGCACGAAGCGATCCTGATGCTCAGCGCCAACACCTACGACGTCATCTTCCTCGACTACAACATGGACGACGTCAACGGCGCCGTGGTCTACCAGACCTACGCCTACAGCCGCGTGCAGCTGGCGCCGACCTTCTTCATCACCGCCGACACAACGGCCATGACCACGCGCCTGCTCGAGGATCTCGGCGCCAACGGCGTGATCTACAAGCCGCTGACCTTCGAGAAGATCCGCGCCGCCATCGCCAGCGTGTTCCCGGACGAGGCGCGCCCGGTGGCCGAGCCGGCGCGGCCGCGCCCGGGCGGCCCGGTGGCGCTGAGCGGCGTGCCGGTGGAGTACCTGGACCCGACCGCGATCGAGGAACTGCGCGAGATCAAGGACAGCCCCGAGTTCCTGCACGCGGTGGTCGCCGACGGCATCGCCGACATCCACGCCCTGCACCAGGCGATGGCCGAGGCCATCGACGGCAGCGACCTGCCCGGCCTGCACAAGCACTCTCATGCGATGAAGGGCGTGGCGCTGAGCCTGGGCGCGGTGCGGCTGGCGCACCTGGCCGACCGGCTGATGACCATGACCCACGACACGCTGACCGGCAACGCCGACCGCTGGCACGAGGACCTGGACGTGTGCGTGGCCAAGAGCTGCCAGTCGCTGGACGACCTGCGCCTGGCGTTCGCCACGCAGGCGGCGGTCAACACCTAGGCAGGACTGCGATCGCGCTGCCCTGCAGCGCGCGGTCCTCCCCGCCCACGAGGAGGACCGCACTGCGGGCCGGGCGTTGCGCCCGGCCCGGCGTGGCTCAGGCCACCCGCGCCACCGGCACCGGAGCCTCGACCGCGACCGGACGGCCGGACTTCTGCTCGCCGGCCTGCATCAGGATCAGCATCTCCATCGCGCGGACTTCCTCGGCCGACAGCTGCATCGCCGCCTCCACCCAGTCGTCGACCACGCGGATACCTTCGGCGTAGTCGATGCCGGCGCTGCGGCGCACGGCCTGGCGCACCATCATCCGCGCCTTGCGGCGAGAAGCGTGCTCCCGGATGTAGCGCTCGACGGCCAGCTCGCCGGTACCCTGCGGCACCACCTCGTCGACCAGGCCCATCTCCAGCAGCTGCGCGGCGCTGTAGACCTTCTTGTTGGTCATCAGCTTCTCCGCCACCTTGGGCGCGACGCGCTCGCACAGCAGCCCCATCGCGCCGCTGCAGGGGAACAGGCCGAACATGATCTCGGGGAAGCCGAAGCTGCTCTGCTCCTCGGCGATGATGTGGTCGGCGGCCAGCGCCAACTCGAAGCCACCGCCCAGGGCGCGGCCCTGCACCAGCGAGATCGTCGCCATGTTGCCCTTGAACTCGGTCGACCACGCGACGATCGCGTCGAGGCAGCGCATCGAGTACTCGCGCAGGCGCTGCGCGTCGCGGCGCTTGATGCAGTCCAGGAAGAAGCGCAGGTCGCCACCCTGGCTGAAATAGGTCGGGTCGCTGGACTGGATCACCGCGTACGGCGGCGGGTGGCCGATGGCGCCGGCGACGGCGGCCGGAATGCGCATCTGCCCGATCAGCCCGTGGAACTCCTCCACCAGCGCGGGCGTGAAGTTGTGGACGCCGTTGGCGTCGGGCGCGACGTTGACCCACAGCGTGCGCTCGGCGAGCTGGCGGATCTGGGTACTGACGCGGGCGGGAGCTGCGGTGTTCAGGGCGTGCTGCATGGGACTTCTCCTTGTGGGCGGGATGGCGATTGCCGGGGATTGCTGGAAATCACGAGTGCGGCATTGGTGCCGCCGAAACCGCAGGAGAAGGACAGCGCATGCGGGATCGGCATCTCGCGCGGAACCGGACCGACGTGGTTGACCGCGCAGGCCGGATCCGGCTCGCCGAGATGGGCGCTGGCCGGGGCGACGCCGATGCGCATCGCCAGCAGGGTGAGCACGAACTCCAGCGCGCTGGCCGCGCCGAGGAGGTGGCCGTGCACCGACTTGGTGGACGACACGAAGGCCGATGCCGGGCCGGCGCCGAAGACCTCGCGGATCGAGGCCGCCTCGATCTCGTCGCCGCCGCGCGTGGCGGTGGCATGGGCGTTGACGTAGGCGATGTCGGCAGCCTGCAGGCCGGCCGAGGCCACCGCTGCGCGCAGCGCCGCGATCTGCCCGCGCGAATCGGGCATGCCGATGTGATGGGCGTCGTTGTTGCAGGCGTAGCCGCTGAGGTAACCCAGCACCTGCGCCCCGCGTTCGCGCGCGAGCCTGGCGTTCTCCAGGATCACGAAAGCCGCTCCTTCGCCGAGCACCAGTCCGGTGCGCTGCTTCGAGAATGGACGGCAGGTGGTCGAGGGATCGTCAGGATCGGGCTCGGACATGGCCCGGGTGCCGTCGAAGGTGCCCAGCACCAGCGAGGTCAGCGAGCCTTCCGAGCCGCCGGCCACGGCGATGTCCAGGTCGCCGCGGGCGATCGCACGGCCGGCCTCGCCGATCGACACGCCCGAGGAGGCGCAGGCGCTGGCGCTGGTGATCACCGGGCCGGTGATGCGGTGGCGGATCGCGATCTGGGCGCCGCCGCCGTTGCCCATGATCGCCATCGAGGTCCAGGGCCGGGATCGCTGCTTGCCCTCCAGCAGGAGCTGCTGGAACCATTCCAGCCCGGTGGCGGTGCCGCCGTTGACGTTGCCGTAATACAGGCCCGCCCGCTCGCCGTAGGCGGAAAACTCCTCCAGGCCTGCCTGGCCGATGGCCTGGCGCGCGGCGAGGATGGCCATCTGCTGGACCCGGTCGAGGAACGGCCGCTCCAGCTTGGGGAAATGCTCCTCGAACTGCTCCGGGATCGCCCCGGCGGCGAAGGGCTTGCGGATCGGCGGGGCTTCGTACAGGCGTATGCCGGATTTCGCCCCCCGCAGCGCGGCCTCGGCTTCGCCCACGCCGATGCCGATGGGCGAGACGAGGCCCATGCCGGTAATCGCGACATCCTGCAACGTCATGCCCTTTTCATCCCGATCTTCGATCGGGACGCCCCTGGTTTCGTCCCTGTTCCCGGCGCGCCCGGATCACAAACTGACAATGCGCGTCAGGACGGTACCATCGTAGGGCAAATCCGTGTAGGGGAAGTGCCGCCCTGCGCCAGCGCCGCCGCGGCCGGGCACGGCAGCCGCCCGTTCTGGCGGAACCCGTCACAGATCGGCCGGACGTCCCGGCCGCTGTCCGGTTGACCCAGGTCATGGCCGCGCGGAGCCGCCCCCCACTAGGCTCGCGCCATGCCGCATGCCGCCGCCATCCCGCTCGCCGCCGTCACGGATCCGGCCGACAGCCGACGCACGCTCGACGCCTGCTTCCTTGGCCCCTACGGGGAGAACGACACGCTGCTGGAGCGGCTGGTGGTCGAATTCCTGCGCGACCACGTGCACTGGCGCAGGAACTTCCATCCCGAGGATCCCCCGGCGATCCCCACTCGCGCCGCGCAGCATCCGGACTACCTGGCCTTCGAGGCCAGGATGCGGCGCGAGCTGCACCAGCTCTCCGCCGCGCTCAAGCGCTCGGTACCGTTCCACAGTCCGCGCTACATCGGCCACATGGTGTCGGACCTGCTGCTGCCGGGGCTGGCCGCGCAGATCCTGACCCTGCCCTACAACCCCAACAACATCAGCAGCGACGCCGCGCCGGTGACCCTGCAGCTGGAAATGCAGGTCGGCCTGCAGCTGGCGCGCATGTTCGGCTGGCCGGACGATCCGGCCCGCCCGGACTGCGCGTTCGGCCACCTGACCTCCGGCGGGACCCTGGCCAACTACCAGGGGCTGCGGCTGGCGCTGGCGGTGAAGGCGTTTCCGGTGGCGCTGCGCGCCGCAGCGGTGCCGGACCTGGAGCTTCCGGACGACGACTGGCAGGCATTCAACCTGTCGCCCAGCGCGGGCATCGCGCTGTTCTCGCGCTGGCGGCAGTGGCTGTCCGCGCAATCGTCCGCCGAGCGTGCGCGCTGGAGCGGGCGGGTGCAGACGCAGCGGATCGAGCAGCTCGGGCTGGTGGACTTCTTCGCCCGCCATCGCGCGCTGTGCGTGCCGCTGGTGCTGGCGCCGATCACCGCCCACTACTCCTGGAGCAAGGGCCTGAAGATGCTGGGCCTGGGGCGCGACCAGCTGCGCCTGCTGCCCACGCAGGGCATGCGCCTGGATGCCGACGCGCTCGAGTCCACGCTGGAACAGTGCCTGCGCCAGCGCCAGCCGGTCCTGGCCGCGGTTGCGGTGCTCGGCACCACCGAGTACGGCACGATCGACCCG
>JAEXTE010000413.1 GCA_023453655.1 Pseudomonadota bacterium | reverse complement strand
ATGGCGTCCGAACGGAGTAGTCCAGGCAGCGCGTCTTCGGAGGGGCCGCGCCTGCCTCGGGCCGTCCGCCTTGACTCGCCACCTTGCTTCGCGCGCCCAAGTTATGCCCGTCGGCCGCTTCTCCGTCGCTAGTCCAGCCGTGCGGCTCGCCGACGCAACCGAATGAGCAGATCACGACCCGTCTGGAGACCTGGACAACTGTCACCTCGAGCGGAGCGGGAAATCCAGCCAGGTTTCCCGAGGCTCCTCACCGCTCCCGGCATGACAATGGCGCGCCGTCCAGACTTTTCCCTGTCCCGACTGGCCCGCACGAATATTTTGTCGCGACGTCGCCTCTGCCTTTCCAAGACGACGCGGAATGTATCCACGCGGGTACGGGTGCCCCTGGGTACGAAATCAAGGAGGAGGCGTTGGCCGCAGGCCGACGCCGGGGGACATTCGTACCCGGGGGTACCCGTGCCCGGCGCCGCGCACACCCTGCTGTTGCACTTCGGCGTTTCCGAATCCTGCAACATCCTGCGCCCCCCTCGCATGCCAGCGGCGCCGTAAACGTGCGTTAATCCGGGGCAGCCGCACGCCACCGCATGACCGTCCCGTCCTTGCGGTCCGGTCGTGGTCCCGGACGGTCCGCTCCGTAAGGCTCTCCGCTGCCGGGCAGGATGCCGAGATAGCGATGCGTCTTCATCGACAGCAGCATGAACTCGCCGCGCAGCAGGTCCTGCCACATGAAGCGGCTGTCGACCGGATGCTCGGGCAGCAGGCGCACGTCGGCGGACAGGCCGATGCCGACGACGGTGAGGAATCCGCTGCCGTCTAGCGCCTCCAGCGCAACCTGCCCCGCCCCGCGGTCGTGCACGCGGAAGCGCGCGGCTGCGGTTCTTGCCGGTTCCGAATCGGCCTGCACCGGATGCAGCACGCCGAGCGCGTGCACCGCGGCCACGCTCCCATCGCCCAGGTTGGATACGGTCACCGACTGGCCGTAGGGGACGTTGCGCGAACGATCGGCCAGGGGTTCGACCAGGTCGAAGCCGTCGAAATCGGCGTGGCCGCCCTCGCGCCCCTCCTGGTTGAAGGCGAACAGCGCGTAGCGCGTGCCCTGGAAGGTCTTGAGCTGGTACGGCAGCCGTACCGGTTCGCCGATGTCCTGGAACGTCCGGCCATCGGCGCTCCAGGCGAACCGCGCCAGGTCCTGGTCATGGTCGCCACGCACGCGCAGGTGGATCCGGCTGGCCGGCAGCGGCACATCGACGTGGTCTTCGCCCGCCTGCGAGTACCAGCGCAACGCCCGGGTTTCGCCCGACTGCACCACCGCCAGCCACGCGGCCGGCATGTTGAGCAGCCCGAGTCCAGCAACGTCGCCCGGGCGCAGCCCGCCGGCGTCCAGCACGACCGTGGCGGTGGCCTCGGGCCCCACCACGCGCTGCGTCAGCGTGTTGCGCGCATGCAGGAAACCCGCGGCCGGCAGCGCATGCAGGCGCAGGTGGCCGGGGCGCTGGCGCAGTGACCACCTGCCCTCTTCCGGCTCATGGTTCCACTGCCATACCGGCTGCAGCGCAGGCGCGGCGAAATCGTCGCTGCGCACGTACGGCGCGTGCGGCTGCACCTGCGCATCGACCTGCGGCTTGCGCCAGGTGCGCGGCGAGCGGCCGAGGTTCCCGGGCAGGCCGAAATAAGGCCAACCCTCATGCCAGGTCACCGGCGAGAGGAAGGTGGTGCGGCCGATGGACTTGAGATCCATCATCGAGAAACCCCACCACTCACCGCCCGCCGTCCGCACGATGCCGCCCTGGTGCAGCGGCACCGCGCCCAGCTCGTTGTCCCCAGGCTTGTGCGCGGAGAAACCGGAGGCGTCGGTCGGAATCGGCGAACGCTGGCCGACGCCGTTCTCCCACCAGCCACGCTGGAACCCCATGGTTTCGCTGGCGCTGATCGCGACTGTTTCCCACGGCCCGTCCAGCCGCTCGGCGCGCGCGGCCTGCATGCGGCCGACCGGCGCGTAGTTGGCGCTGATGATGTAGTAGCGCCCATCGATCCTGTAGAAGTGGTGCCCCTCGCCCATGCCATTGCCGGCCGGGATGATCACCCGCTCGCTGCCCTCGACCACGCCGGACAGGTCCGGCTCGAGTTCGACCAGCCGCACCTCGTTGTAGTTGAACACCGCCCACACCCGGCCGTCGTCCTCGAACAGCACCGACAGGTCGTGCAGGTTGCGGTCGATCACCGTGTGCGTCCACGGCCCCGCGGCGTCCTCCGCGGTGAACACGTGCAGCCCGCGCTCGTTGATGTTGGCGAAGATGTGGAAGCGGCCGGCATGGTGGCGCAGCACCGGCGCCCAGATGCCCTGCCCGTACATGTCCTTGCCGTCCTCGAGCCGGTACTCCGGACCCTCGGGGAACGAAGGCATGGCGTAGGAAACGAACTCCCAGTTCACCAGATCGCGGGAGCGCAGCACCGGCAAGCCAGGTACCGCGTGCATGGTGGTGCCGGTCATGTAGAACCAGTCGCCGACGCGGATCAGGTCCGGGTCCGAGAACTCGTCGTAGAAGATCGGATTGGTGTAGGTGCCGTTGCCGTTGTCGGCCGACCAGGTGGCCGGCGCGGCGCTGGCGGAAGCCCCGCCCGCCAGCAGTGACAGCAGCAGCCACGCCAGCTGGAAAGGTCGCGGGAACACCATCGGTCACCTCCAGGCAGGGCGCGGTACCCGCGCCCTTGCATCAGTCCAGCTGCAGCACGAATCCGCCCGCCGCCGGCAACTCCAGCTCCAGCGGCTCGCCCGGCGCGAACTCCACCCGCCGCTGCGCGAAACCGGGCGCATCATCTCCATCCGCGATCAGCAGGCCGCGCTGCGGGCCAGCGCCCAGCGCTTCGGCCTTCAGCGTCACCTTGCGCGGCCCGGGGCCGGCATTGATTCCGCCCACGTACCAGCGCCCGCCGCCCAGGCGCGCGAACACCGCGTGCCGGCCCGGATATCCATCGAGGAAGCGGCTGTCGTCCCACACTTCCGGCAGACCGGACAGGAAGCCGCGTACATACTCCGGCACCTGATCCATCCCCTCGGCGGTCTCGGCGTAATGCTGGATCCCGGAGACGAACAGTACCGACTGCGCCAGCTCGAACGCCGGGCTGGTGCGACGCTGGACGCGGTCGTTGAGCTTGACCATCGCCAGCGGGGTGAAGTCCATCGGGTCGAACACGTTGCGCGTGAAGGGCAGCGTTGCCGCGTGCACGGGCATGCGGTCGGCGTTGGGCTGTTCGAAGGTGGCGAACTCGAGCCCGCGCACCGCCTCCACCGTCTGCAGGTGCGGCCAGGTGCGCTGCCAGCCGCGCGGCAGGGTGGCGCCGTGGAAGTTCATCTGGAAGCCATAGGGCGCGGCGTCGGCCAGCAGGTCCAGGTAGTAGGCGACCATCGACGAGCCGTCGCCGCCGAAGAAATCGACCTTCAGCCCGGCCACGCCCATGGCCTTGAGCCTGTCGAATTCGCGCAGGCGGCTGGCCTGGTCCAACAGCCTGCCGCGCGGCGTCTGCGGGGCGTCGTTCCAGTCGCCGGCCGAGTTGTACCAGACCAGCACCGAGACATCCTGGCCGCGTGCGTACGCGACCAGCTCGCGCAGTTTGTCCTCGCCGATCTGCGTGTCCCACAGCCCGTCGACCAGGGTGTAGCGCCAGCCCATTCGCGCGGCGTAGTCGACGAACTGCCGCTGCACCTCGAACACGGTGTGCTCGTCGCCCAGCAGCGGCCAGCTCCACGACGCCTTGCCCGGGATCGACGGCGCCGGCACCGCCGGCGGAACGGCCAGGTCGGTGCCGAGGCTGGAATCGACCACCGTGGCCAGGTCGCCGACCGCGACGATGCGCCACGGCGAACGCCAGGGAAACGCCTCGATCCACGGCAGCGCCGCGCCACCCGGCAGCGCCTCGCGTTCATCCGGGAAGCCCACCAGGTATTCGCCCGCGGTCGCGCCATCGAGCAGGCGGCTGCCGGCATCGCCACGGCGCAGGCTGCCCTCGCTCAGCAGGATCCAGTCTTCGCCCGCGCGGAACAGCGCCGGGAACGCCCAGCCGTGCCCCATCGGCGTAGGGGTGCCGACCGGCACGTCCTGCAGGTAGTCCTCCTCGTACGAAGGATTGGTGCGCGCGAAGCCGGTCTTGGGCTCGGCCAGCGGCTGCAGCCAGCCACGGGCAGCGGACGGCAGGCGGAAGGTCGCCGCGTCCCGCGTCCAGGTGTCCAGCCCCGGCACCGGGAGATCGAGTTCGTAGCGGAAGGCCGCACCGTCGTTCGACACCTGCCAGGCCACGGACAGTTCGTGCCCCCGCGCGTCCCGCCAGCGCAGCACCCGGCGATTGGCGCGATATGCGTTGTGCCGGCGCTTGCCGGACAACAGTTCGTAGTCGTCCGCCACCGGTCGCACCGCATCGGCCCCGGCGTAGGACAGACCGCGCGACAGGTCCACGCCCTCGCCGACCATGCCCAGCGGCGAAGGCGCGATCACCTCGCGGCCGTCGCGCAGCAGCCGCCAGTTGGGCCGACCGGCGTCGTCCAGCGCCATCTCCACGCGCAGGCGGCCGTCGGGGCTCGCGACATCGGCCAGCGCAGGCGACCCGGCCGCCTGCAGCGGCAGCCACGCCACCAGCAGTCCGAGTGCGACCAGTACGCCGAGGGCCCGCGCGCGCGAGATCCGCTCAGCCATGCCCGCCGCCGCCCGCGGGGCCCCGAGCCAGCAGCCGCTGCAGCAGGCAGAACGCCAGCAGCAGCACGCCAATGGCGATGCGCGTCCACCACGAGCTCAGGGTGCCGTCGAACACGATCAGGGTCTGGATCAGGCCGAGCACCAGCACGCCGAACACCGTGCCGAGCACGTAGCCGCTGCCGCCGGCCAGCAGGGTGCCGCCGATCACCACCGCGGCGATCGCATCCAGCTCCAGGCCCATCGCATGCAGGCTGTAGCCGCTGAGCATGTAGAACGTGTACACCACGCCACCCAGCGCCGAGCAGAACCCGCTCAGCGCGTAGACCTGGACGAGGGTGCGGTCCACCGGCAGGCCCATCAATCGCGCCGAAGCCTCGCTGCCGCCGATCGCGTACACGCTGCGGCCGAACCGGCTCCTGCCCGCCAGCAGCGCTCCTGCCACCACCACGACCAGCGCGATCAGCGCGCCCGCCGACAGCGAAGCGCCACCACCGACCGGGATGCGCAGGCTGGCGATGGCGACATGGAAGGCGTGGTCGATGCCGATCGACTCCACGCTCACCAGCGTGGCCGCGCCGCGCGCCAGGAACATGCCCGCCAGCGTGACCACGAACGGCTGCAGCCGGTAGCGCTGGATCAGCACGCCCATCAGCGCGCCGAACGCGGTGCCCAGCGCCAGCACCACGCCGATCGCCGGCAGAGGATGCCAGCCGTGCCGCTGCACCAGGCTGGCCAGCAGCACCGTGCTGAAGGCGACCACCGCCCCCACCGACAGGTCGATCCCGCCGGTCAGGATCACGAAGGTCATGCCGACCGCGACCACCAGCAGGAAGCCGTTGTCGATGAACAGGTTGAGGAACACCTGCGGGCGCAGGAAGCCGTCGTAGAGCGCGCCGCCGGCGAACGACATGCCGGCGAACAGGGCGATGGTCACCGCCAGCGAGACCAGCCGCGGATCGCGCCGCAGGCGCGCCAGCCCGCCCGGGCCCAGCATCGCGCGCAGCGGCACCGCGCTCATGCCGCACCTCCCGCCGGCCGCGTCACCAGCGCGCGCAGCTGCCGCCGGAAGTCGGGCGACTGCAGCAGCAGCACCGCCAGCACCAGCAGCGCCTTGACCACCAGGTTGACCTGCGGTGGCACGCCGATGGCGTAGATCGTGGTGGTCAGGGTCTGGATGATCAGCGCGCCCACCAGGCTGCCGGCCAGGCTGAAGCGGCCGCCGGCCAGCGCGGTGCCGCCCAGGGCCACGGCGAGGATCGCATCGAGCTCCAGCAGCTGGCCGGCATTGTTGGCATCGGCGCTGGCGACGTTGGAGCTGACCAGCAGCCCCGCCAGGCCCGCGCAGAAGCCGCTGAACACGTACAGCCACAGCGTGATCGCGCGCGCGCGCACCCCGGCCACGTGCGCGGCCAGCGGGTTGTGGCCGATGGCGCGGACGAACAGACCCAGCGCGGTGCGGTCGAGCAGCAGTTTCAGCGCGATGAACAGCGCCGCCACCACGAACAGCGCGAACGGCAGGCCCAGCAGGAAGCCGCCGCCCAGGAACGCATACGGCGCGTAGTAGATGGTCAGGATCTGCCCGTCGCTGACCAGCTGCGCGACGCCGCGCCCGGCGACCATGAGGATCAGGGTGGCGATGATCGGCTGCATGCCCACCTTCACCACGAGCAGCCCGTTCCAGACCCCGCACAGTGCGGCGGCGGCGAGCGCGGCGCCGATGGCGGCGAAGAGCGGCAGCAGTCCGGTGCTGCCGCCCGCGGTCATGCGCGTGATGGTCCAGGCCGCGACGGTCGCGGCGATCGCCAGCACCGCGCCCACCGAGATGTCCAGGCCGCGCACGGCGATCACCAGGGTCATGCCCAGCGAGACCAGGATCAGCGGCGCGGCGCGGTTGGCGATGTCGACGAGGTTGCCGTACAGGCGCCCGTCGCGCCATTCCAGCGCGAGGAAACCGGGGTTGAGCAGGCCGTTGCCGACCAGCAGCAGGACCAGTGCGAGCAGTGGCCAGGCCAGCGGGTGCCCGAAGGCACGGCGCAGGAGCGAGGGCGGCGGCAGCGGCGATGCGGTGGACATCAGCCCTGCCCCGCGATCAGTTCGAGCACCTGCCCGCCATCGCTGCCGCCGGGCAATTCGCCGGCCAGGCGCCGCTCGCGCAGCACCGCGATGCGGTCGCCCAGGCGCGTGAGCTCCTCGATCTCGGCGGAAATGAACAGCACCGCCATGCCCTCGCGCGCCAGGCGCACCACCTCGGCCATGATTTCCTGCTTGGCGGCGATGTCGATGCCGCGCGTGGGCTCGTCCAGGATCAGCAGCGACGGCTGCGTCGCCAGCCAGCGCGCCAGCACCACCTTCTGCTGGTTGCCGCCCGACAGCGCACCCACCGGGGTCTCGATGTCGGCGGTGCGGATGCCCAGCAGCTCGACGTAGTGCGACGCCATCCGCGCCTGCTCGGCCGGCGAAAGCGCGCGCCGCCAGCCCCGCCGGGCCTGCAGCGCCAGCGCGATGTTCTCGCGCACCGACAGCCCGGCCACGATGCCCTCGGTCTTGCGTTCCTCCGGACACAGCGTCAGCC
>JAEXTE010000398.1 GCA_023453655.1 Pseudomonadota bacterium | reverse complement strand
GCAGGCGCCCGGCCCCCCCCCCGGGCGGAGACGGGCCGACCCAGCCGCCGGGACAGGGCCGCGTTCGCCGCCAGCCACGCTCCATCGGGCGCAAGCACGGCCAGGCCCGCATCCGCATTGGCGAATGCTTCCTGGTACACGGATCCATCGAACTGCACGGTCGCTCACGTCGCTGCGGCAGGCGCCATCGCGCACAGTCTACGGAAGTTCCTTGTGGAGGTCGGGTGCAGGCAACGTTAAACGAGGCTCAGAACAGCTGTGCCTGGTCGCCCGCTGCCGGCGGCGGGCGGAAGCGTCCGCACTCCAGCGGCGGCATGCCCTCGAAACCCAGCCGCCGCCGCGCACGCCGGAACCGCGCCGCGATCAGGTCCGCGAACGGCCCCTGCCCGCGCATGCGTGTGCCGAAGCCGCTGTCGTAGTCGCGGCCACCGCGCATCTGCTGCACCAGGCTCATGACGTGCGCGGCGCGATCGGGATGGTGCAGCTGCAGCCATTCGCGCCAGATCTCCTTGAGCTCGTGCGGCAGGCGCAGCAGCACGTGCCCCGCCGACCGCGCGCCCGCGTCGCGCGCCGCCTCGAGGATGGCCTCGATCTCGTGGTCGTTGATCGCGGGAATGACCGGCGCGACCATCACCCCCACGGGGATGCCCGCCGCCGCCACCTCGCGCATCGCGCGCAGGCGTGCATGCGGCGCCGAAGCGCGCGGCTCCATCCGCGCCGAGAGCCGGTTGTCGAGCGTCGTGATCGAGAAATGCACGGTCGCCAGGCCGTCGCGCGCGAGCGGCGCCAGCAGGTCGATGTCGCGCGCGACCAGGGCATTCTTGGTGAGCAGGCTGAAGGGATGGCGGAACTCGGCCATCACCTCGATCAGCGAGCGGGTGATGCGGTGGCGACGTTCGATCGGCTGGTAGGCATCGGTGTTGATGCCCAGCGCGATCGGCGAGCAACGGTAGCCCTTGCGCGAGAACTCGGCGCGCAGTCGCTCCGCGGCATTGGTCTTGGCGAACAGCCGTGTTTCGAAATCCAGGCCCGGCGACAGCCCCAGGTAGGCGTGCGACGGCCGCGCGAAGCAGTAGACGCAGCCATGCTCGCAGCCGCGGTAGGGATTGACCGACTGGCTGAACCCGACATCGGGCGAATCGTTGCGGCTGACGATGCTGCGCGCGGTTTCCTCGTGCACCCGGGTGTCCGGGTGCGGCGAGGGATCGGTCTCGCCGCCGGCGTGCAGGCTGTCCCAGCCGTCGTCCTCGGCATGCACGGTCGCCACCTCGTAGCGGCCGGGCACGTAGGACGCCGCGCCGCGACCCTTGATCGGGGCGGTGGGCCGGGCCCTGGCTTTCGTCGCCATCGACATGCCGCTAGCCTAGCGCCCGGGCGTCGCAGCCGCCGCGACGACGGATCTTCCGTGCCGATTCTCGACCTCATGCGCCAGGGCTGGGACGTCATGGCGTCGCTGCCCCACCTGCGCCTGTACCTGACCCTGGGCTGGGCCCTGTACCTGCTGCTGCTGGGCGGCTGGATCGTCCTGCAGAAGCGCGAGCCGGTGGCGACGGTGAGCTGGCTGCTGGGCCTGGCGCTGCTGCCCTACGTGGGCTTCCTGATCTACCACGTGTTCGGTCCGCAGCGGATCGAGCGCCAGCGCCTGCGCCGGGCCCGGGTGCGCGGCGAGATCCCGCCGCAGGCGCTGGCCGAGAACGAGGACGTGGCCGAGCTGGCGCGGATGGTGCGCGCCACCACCGGCCTGCCGATGACCACCGCCAGCGACGTGCGCCTGCTGGTCGACGGCGCGGCCAAGTACGACGCCCTGCTCGAGGACGTGGCCCGCGCCCGCCACCACATCCACCTCGAGTACTACATCTGGCATCCCGACACGACCGGCGCGGCGCTGCGCGATGCCCTGGTCGAGCGCGCCCGTGCCGGGGTGAAGGTGCGCCTGCTGGTCGACGCCCTGGGCGCGGCGCGTTGCCAGCGCTTCTTCGCCGCCCTGTCGGAGGCGGGCGGTGAAGTGGCCTGGTTCCACCCCACCCGCTTCGGCCGCATCTGGCAGCGCCCGTGGACCAACCTGCGCAGCCACCGCAAGATCGTCGTGATCGACGGCCGCATCGCCTACACCGGCGGCATGAACGTCACCGACGACCAGAACGAGCGCGTCAATCCGGCGGCCTACCGTGACCTGCACCTGCGCGTGGAGGGCAACCTGGTGCGGGCGCTGCAGCTGGTGTTCGTCGAGGATTGGGCCTATGCGACGGGCGAGCGCGAGTTCATCGGCGAAGTCGAGCGCCAGAGCCCGCCGCTGCCGCGCGGCGACGTCTGCGCGCAGGTGATCACGTCGGGTCCCGATTCGCCGTGGGAAGCCATCCACCGCGCCCACGTCGGCGCGATCCACGCCGCCAGGCAGCGCGTCTGGCTGGTGACGCCCTACTTCGTCCCGGGCGAGGCGGCGATGATGTCGCTGACCTCGGCCGCCCTCGCCGGCCTGGACGTACGCCTGCTGGTACCGAAGATGAGCGACTCGCGCCTGGTGACCCTGGCCGCCCGCTCGTACTTCGGTCCTCTGCTCAAGGCCGGGGTCAAGGTCTACGAGTACGGCCCGCGGATGCTGCATACCAAGGCGCTGCTGGTGGACGACAGCACGGTCGTGATCGGAAGCGCCAACTTCGACCACCGCAGCTTCCGGCTCAACTTCGAGGTCTCGGTGCTGTTCGACGATGCGCGGCTGGGCGCCGCACTGGCCGAACTGGTCGAAGGCGAACTGGCCAGCGCGCCACGGGTGCGCCTGGGCCCGCGCCGCAGCCTGCTGCGCGCGCGCCTGCCCGAGGCGCTGGCGCGGCTGCTGCCGCCGCTGCTGTAGCCGCGTCCTGCCGCTGGC
>JAEXTE010000397.1 GCA_023453655.1 Pseudomonadota bacterium | reverse complement strand
GCACGGCATCGTGTTCATCGACGAGATCGACAAGGTGGCCAAGCGCAGCGAGGGCGTGGGCGCCGACGTCAGCCGCGAAGGCGTGCAGCGCGACCTGCTGCCGCTGGTGGAAGGCAGCACGGTCAGCACCAAGTACGGCGCGGTCAAGACCGACCACATCCTGTTCATCGCTTCGGGCGCATTCCACCTGGCCAAGCCCAGCGACCTGATTCCGGAGATGCAGGGCCGGTTTCCGATCCGCGTCGAACTTTCCGCGCTGAGCAAGGACGATTTCGTGCGCATCCTGACCGAGCCGCGTGCCGCGCTGACCCGGCAATACGTCGAGCTGCTCCGGACCGAGGGCGTGCAGCTGTCGTTCGCCGACGAGGCGGTCGAGCGCCTGGCCGAGATCGCGGCGCAGGTGAACGAGCGCCAGGAAAACATCGGTGCCCGCCGCCTCCACACCGTGCTCGAGCGCCTGCTCGACACGCTCAGCTACGAGGCGCCGGACAAGGACGGCAGCGCGGTGGTCATCGACCGCGCCTACGTCGATGCGCACCTGGGCGAGCTGGTGCAGGATCCCGACCTGAGCCGCTACATCCTTTGACCGTGTCCGGCCGCCGCGCGGCGTGCATGGGCGATTCACCCGCCAGGCGACATCCTGTCGCCCCGTGAACCGCGGCACCCGCCGAACCCCGAGGAGACGATCCATGCCCCTGCGTCCCGTCCTGATCGCCGCCCTCCTGGCCGGCCTCGCTGGTGCGGCGCCCGCCAGCGCCGGCGACGTGTCCTGCCGCCTGGCCTTCGACATGAGCGGTTGGTCGGCCTTCTACAAGACCGCCTCGGGAACCGGGCGCGTGAGCTGCGACAACGGCCAGTCGATGGCGGTGCGGATCGAGGCGCGGGGCGGCGGCCTGAGCGTGGGCAAGTCCGAGATCCGCGATGGCCGCGGCGACTTCTCCGCGGTCGACGACATCCGCGAGCTGCTGGGCACCTACGTCGCCGCGGAAGCCCACGCCGGCGCGGTGAAGTCCAGCAAGGCGCAGGCCATGACCAAGGGCGATGTCTCGCTGGCCCTGGCCGGCACCGGCAAGGGCTGGGACCTGGGCGTGGCCTTCGGCGCCTTCACCATCGAGGCGCGCTGAGTTCAGCCCAGCCGCTGCCGGCCCCGCCATCGCGCGCCGGGCGCCAGCACCATCGGCTGCAGCACCTGGGCAGCCTCCACGCAGACTAACCGGCGCCATTCGTCGGCGGCGAGGTCGGGCAGGCGCGCGGCCAGCCCCGGGCCGGGGTTCCACACGACGCAGTCGCCGAAGCCATCCTGCTCGATTCCAATCGTAAGCTCGCCGTCGCCCAGGCGCAGCGGCGCGACGATATCCCCGTAGATGCGGTCGACCTCGCCGTCGAAGCCGACCGCATGCGCGTCCTGGCGATGCAGGGTGCCGCCGTTGGCGCTGTCCTCGTAGTCGCAGCCCTGCAGGCCCTCGAGTGCAACCGCTTCGATGTCGCCGATGCGCAGGTAGCCGTGCAGCGCGGCGGTGAACGCGAAGGCCTGTTCGCCCCGGTTCTCCACCTCCAGGCCGACGCACAGCGTGTCGATGCCCAGTTCGACCGACAGTCGGCAGGCGAAGGCGTGCGACCAGTCCGCCGTGCCCGGCCCGTCGCGCAGTTCGAAGATGGCGGCGCCGTCTTCGATGCCGGCGAAGGACCAGTCGAGCAGACGGGCGAAGCCGTGCCTGCGCAGCGGTCCGCGTTCGCCGAACTGGGGAAAGATCACCGGCATGCCGCCGCGGATGGCTGCGCCGGGGGCGAAATCCGCGCGACTGGACAGGACAGGCGCTCGTTCCCGCCGGCCGGTGTCCAGGACAGCAGTTGCGCGCCGCGCAGGGCGACGATGGCGCGCGCATCCCCGTTGCGCAGCTGGATGCAGGGCAGGTCGTGCAGCCGGGTGGTCTGGTGGATCAGGGACATGCAGGGGGTTCGGTTGCAGGAAGGGGCGCCCGGCGGTCGCGACGGGCAGGGCGCTGCGGCTTGTAGCGGATGGGAAGGACGCGCCGGCAGCCCGACGGCAACCTGGCACCCGCGTCGGACCCTTGCTCGCCGGCCGGATTCAGCCGTGGGGGCAGTCGTCCTCGCCGATGTCCTCGTTCCAGATCGAGGGATTGGCGGCGATCCAGTCGCGGAGCAGGGCGATGCATTCGGGGTCCTCGAGATCGACGATGTCCACCCCCTGCTCGCGCAGCCATGCGTGTCCGCCCTGGAAGTTGACCGACTCGCCCATCACCACGGTGCCGATGCCGAACTGTTTCACCAGCCCGCTGCAATACCAGCAGGGCGACAGCGTGGTGACCATGATGGTGTCGCGGTACGAGCGCTGGCGGCCGGCCTTGCGGAAGGCGTCGGTCTCGCCGTGCACGGACGGATCGCCCTCCTGTACCCGCCGGTTGCGGCCGCGGCCGAGCAGGGTACCGTCGCTGGCGAACAGGGCCGCTCCGATCGGGATGCCGCCCTCGGCCAGGCCCAGGCGGGCCTCCTCGAGGGCGGTGGCAAGCAGGGCGCGGTAGTCGGCTCGGGGCATGGACGGCGGTGGAGGTCGGGCCTGCGTGGCACGATAGCCGAATCAAGCTGCGCCCGCCCCGGCCGTTACCATGTGCGGAACAGGGGCGCGCGCACCCGGAAGCAGGGGACAACGGATGGACAGGATGCGGATCGGAACCCTCGTGCTCGGCTGCCTGCTGGCCGGCATCGCCCATGGACAGGTGGTCCAGGGCGGCCTCGAGCTGCGCTGGGGTGACGCGGCCCCGGAGGCCGCCGCACGCCTGGCGCCCCGGTTCGAGGCGGCCGTGGCGCTCGACGGCGGCGGCCGCATCGCGCTCGATCCGGACCAGGCGCGCCGCGGCGCGGGCGACCTGTACGCGCTGGCCAACCGGCGCGTCGCCGTGGCTTTCGGCCCGGCCAAGTCGGGTGGGCGTCGGACAGTCGAGGCGATCGTCGCGGTGGACGAGCCGGCGCACGGCACGCCGCACATCCGCAGCGGCCAGGCCGACGGCGTGGCCAAGGCGACGCTGGGGGCGACGCGCTGGATCACGGTGGCCTGCCGCTTCAGCGACATCGCACAGGAGCAGAAGCCCGTGGACTTTTTCCGCGGCCAGTACGGCGAACAGGCCGGGCAGCTGGGCCACTACTGGCGCGAGGTGTCCTACGACAGGATCAACCTGGCCGGGAGCGACGCGGCGGGCTGGTACGCGCTGCCGCATCCGCGCTCGCACTACGTGACCAGCGAGGACGGCAAGGACAAGGCCGATCTCAATGCCCTGTTCGACGACTGCACCACCGCTGCCGACGCCGACGTCGATTTCAGTGGCGTGGTCGGCATCAACATGATGTTCAACGGCGATCTCGACGGCTACGCTTGGGGTGGTGGCCGCTGCGCAACGCTCGACGGGGCGAACCGCTGCTGGTCGAGCACATGGAATCCGCCCTGGTCGTTCAACAACCTCGCTCCGCTCGCCCATGAAATGGGCCACGGCTACGGCCTGCCGCATTCGGACAACTCCGACGGCGACGACGATACCTACGACAACCCGTGGGACGTGATGAGCGATGGCTGGAGCAATGCCGTCGCCGACCCGACCTACGGCTCGCTGCCCAAGCACATCAACATGCTCCAGCGCGACCGCCTCGGCTGGGTGGCCGCCGCCCGCAAGCGCAGCTTCGAGGTCGGCGCCGCGCGCACGCGCCTGCAGCTGGACTACGCGGATCGCACCGACTCGTCCGCCACGCAGATGATCGTCCTGCAGTCGCCGGCAACGCCCGATCCGTACAGCGGCACCTTCTACGTCGTCGAGGCCCGCCGTCGCGCGGGAGCTTACGAGAGCGCCCTGGCGGGCGACGCGGTGATCATCCATCGCGTCGGCAGCGGATACCGCTACGAGGCCGAGAGCCAGGACGCCGACCGCCCGCCCGCGGACGTCGCCAACAACGAGGGCTCGATGTTCAGGCCCGGCGAGGCCTGGATCTCGCCCGATGGCCTGTTCACGCTCTACGTCGAGGCCGCGACCGCCAACGGATTCACCGTGGTGGTGGGCCAGCGCGGCCGCGTCACGGGCGGCGAGGGTGCGCGGCGGCTCAAGTAGCGCCGCGTGATGCCCGGTCCACGCGTCGGTGCGATAATGACCCCATGAGCGCACCCGACGACAGCGGCACCACCCATTTCGGCTACCGCGAGGTGCCGGTCGGCGAGAAGCAGAAGCTGGTCGGCGAGGTGTTTTCCTCGGTCGCGGGCAACTACGACCTGATGAACGACCTGATGTCGATGGGCATCCATCGGCTGTGGAAGCGTTACTTCGTCGCCACCGCCCAGGTGCGCCGCGGCGCGCGCGTGCTCGACCTGGCCGGCGGCACCGGCGACATCGCCGCCCTGCTCAAGGACCGCGTCGGTGAGACGGGCGAGCTGGTGCTGGGCGACATCAACGGCGAGATGCTGCGCGTCGGCCGCGACCGCATGACCGACCGCGGCAACGTGCGCGGCTTCGAGTACGTGCAGTGCAATGCCGAGAAGCTGCCGTTCCCCGACGGCAGCTTCGACCTGGTCACGATCGCCTTCGGCCTGCGCAACGTCACCGACAAGGACGCCGCGCTGCGCGAGATGCTGCGCGTGCTGAAGGTCGGCGGCCAGGCGCGGGTACTGGAGTTCTCCGAGGTCAGGGCCGAATGGTTCCGGCCGCTGTACGACTTCCACTCGTTCAAGGTGCTGCCGCGCCTGGGCCGGCTGTTCGCCGGCGACGCCGACAGCTACCGCTACCTGGCCGAGTCGATCCGCAAGCATCCGCCGCAGGACGAACTGCGGGGCATGATGGAGGCGGCCGGCTTCGCGCGTGCCCGCTATCGCAACCTGTCCGGCGGCATCGTCGCCATCCACGACGGCTGGAAGGCCTGACACGGCCCCGGCGCGGCGTCCGGGCGGACGCTCGCGCCAGACCGGGACGACCGTCCCGGAATGCGGGCCGGCGGCATCGGGACTAGAATTGCCGCCTGTTTTCCGCAAGAAGGCTCCCCAGGCCATGCGCCATCCCCGCGTGCGCGTACTGCGCGCCCTGCTGCTGCTGTTCCCCGTCCTGCTGGCGCTGTCGGCCTGCAAGCGCGACCAGGCCGGACCCGATCCCGTCGCTGCGCCTTCCGCCGAGCCCGCCGCCATGGTCGATGCCGACGAACATTCCTATGCCGAACCGGCCCGGGTCGCGATCGACGACCTGGCGCTGGACCTGGCGCTCGATTTCGACACGAAGACCCTGGCCGGCAGCGCCACCTACGCCCTGCAGTGGAAGGACCAGACCGCCACCGAACTGGTGCTCGACACCCGCGCGCTGGTGATCGAGAAGGTCGACGCCGAGGTCGACGGTGGCTGGCAGCCGCTGGAGTTCGCGCTGGCCGGGGCGGACGCCACGCTCGGCAGCAAGCTGACCATCCAGGCCCCGCAGCGCCCGGAGAAGGTGCGCGTGTCCTACCGCACCTCGCCCGACGCGTCCGGCCTGCAGTGGCTGGCGCCGGAAATGACCGAAGGCGGGCAGCTGCCCTTCATGTTCAGCCAGTCGCAGCAGATCCACGCGCGCTCCTGGGTGCCGCTGCAGGACACGCCGCAGGTGCGCTACACCTACAGCGCCCGCATCACCACGCGCCCGGACGTGATGGTGCTGATGAGCGCGGACAACGATCCGGAGGCGGCGCGCGACGGGGAATACAGCTTCTCGATGCCGCAGCGCATCCCCTCCTACCTGATGGCGATCGCGGCCGGCGACCTGGTGTTCAAACCCATCTCCGGACGCGCGGGCGTGTGGGCCGAGCCGTCGATGGTCGAGCGCGCCGCGCTCGAGTTCGCCGACACCGAGAAGATGATCGCGGCTACCGAGGCGCTGTACGGTCCCTACCGCTGGGAGCGCTACGACCTGCTGGTGCTGCCGCCGTCGTTCCCGTTCGGCGGCATGGAGAACCCGCGCCTGTCGTTCATCACCCCCACCGTGATCGTGGGCGACAAGTCCCTGGTTTCGCTGATCGCGCACGAGCTGGCGCACAGCTGGTCGGGCAACCTGGTCACCTTCTCCAGCGCCAAGCACGGCTGGCTCAACGAGGGCATGACCAGCTACGTCGAGAACCGCATCGTCGAGGCGCTGTACGGCGAGGAGTTCAGCGACATGGAGTGGGTGATCGCCCGCGACGCGCTCAAGCGCGACATCGGCGGCATGCCCGAGGCCACCCAGGCGCTGGCGATCCGCCCGGGCACGCCGCTCGACGCCGACGATGCGCTCAGCCAGGTTTCGTACGACAAGGGCGCGTGGTTCCTGCACTTCCTCGAGGAGCGCTTCGGCCGCGAGGCGTTCGATCGCTTCCTGCGCGGCTATTTCGACCACTTCGCCTTCCAGAGCATCACCACCGAGGATTTCCTGGCCTACGCCAGGCAGCACCTGTTCGACGTGCACCCGGGCAAGGTCACCGAGGCCGAGATCGACGAATGGCTGTACGGCCCGGGTATCCCGGCCGAGGCGCCGCAGGCGCTGTCGCCGCGCCTTGGCATCGTCGACTCCGCGCGCCTGGGCTGGCGCGGCAGCAAGCAGCTGCCGCCGACGCAGATCACCAGCCAGTGGAGCACCCAGGAGTGGCTGCACTTCCTGGAGGGCATGCCCGAAACCCTGCCGGTGGCCGAGCTCGAACAGCTCGACCAGGCCTACCGCTTCACCGGCACCAGCAACGGCGAGATCGCCATGCGCTGGTATCCGCTGGCGATCCGCAGCGGCTACGCGCAGGCCAACGAGGCGATCGTGGCCTTCGTGCGCGGCATCGGCCGGCGCAAGCTGATCATCCCGGTGTACGAGGCGCTGGTGGAGACCCACGACGGCCTGGCGCTGGCGAAAGCAGCCTTCGAGCAGGCGCGGCCGGGCTACCACCCGATCACCACGGCGTCGGTGGAGAAGGTGATCGCCGACGCGCGGCCTTCCGGAGATGCGGCGCCGGCGCCTGCAGCCGATGCGCCGGCCGCCGGGGCCGATGCGCCTGCCGCGGCAGACGACGGCGCCGCGTCCAACTGATCAGTGGTACGGCCGGCGCCGCGGGGCGGCCGGCGCGGTTGTGGTCCGCGTGGCGCGCGAAGGTGACAGCCGCGCCGCCGCGTGACACGGTGTCGCCAGACGTCCAGAGGAGCCCATCCATGCATATCGTCAAGCCGCTGACCGCCGCGCTGCTGGCCCTGTCCCTGCTGGCGGGCTGCAAGGATCGCGAGGCAGAGGCGGCGGCGCAGGCTGCCGCACTGGCCCAGGCCAACGAACAGGCCGCGGCCGAAGCGGAAGCCGCCTTCGATGCGGCCCTCGCCGAGGGCAACTGGGGCCTGGCCAAGGCGCATGGCGACCTGCTGTTGGCGAAGTGGCCGACGACCGAAGCCGCCGAACGCGTGCGGCCAAGGCACGAGGAGGCGCGGAGCAAGGCCGCTGCCGAGAGCGAGGCGCAGCGCGTCGCGGCGCTGTGGGCCTACCAGAGCCAGCCGGTGACCGGTGGCACCCAGCTGTCCGCGGCGATCTATGCGAAGCAGCCGCTGGATGTGGACGGCAGCGGCGCCAAACCCGTGCGGCTCATTTTCCGCGACCATCCCGACTGGGGCCGCAGCAGCTACCTGGTCCTGCCCGGCGGCGACTTCGCCAAGGCGTGCTATCGCAGCTGCAGCGTCACCGTGACCGTCGACGACCAGCCGCCGAAGAAGATGGCCGCCAACCGTCCGAAGACGGACGAGGCGATCGCCATGTTCATCGACGACGAGAAGACGCTGTGGCGGCTGACGCGGGACGCGACGCGCATGCGCATCGAGTTCCCGACGCGCGACGTCGGCAACCGCGTGGCCGAGTTCGAGATCGCGGGCCTGGACCGCGCGAAGATGCCGAAGTGGGACTGAAGCCCGGACACGTCTGAGCGGGCGCGGGCGCGATGGACGTGGCGATCGTCGCCGTGGTCAGCGGGCTGGCACTGGCGCTGCACCTGGTGCTGTTCTTGCTGATCCGCCGCTGGATGGATCGCGACCTGGCGCTGTCGTTCGCCGGCGAGGACGCGGGCATGCGCGCCTACATGCTCGACAGCCTGGCGACTGCACGCCGCGAGCGGGTGGGGCGTCGCGCGCTGCCCGACTGGCTGCGGGCACGCGCCGAAGCGTATTGCGGCTGATCCGCAGCGCCCGGCCGCTCGCCGGGCATATGCGGAATACGTGTGTTACAGCGCGTACCCGAACTGCTGGCGGAACTGGCCGGCGAACTCGGCGTAGTCGAAGCGCTGGTTCTGCGTGCCGGGGTGCTCGACCTTGAGCGCGCCCATCAGGTTGCCGATGCGGCCGATGGTCTGCCAGTCGAAGCCCTTCTCGATGCCGAAGATCAGCCCGGCGCGGAAGGCGTCGCCGCAGCCGGTCGGGTCGGTGATCCGGCGCTCGTGCGCCGGCGGCACGGTGTAGGCCTTGTCTGGCGTATGGATCAGCGCGCCGCGCGGGCCCTGGGTGATGATGTAGGCCTTCACCCGCTGCACGATGTCCTTCTCGGTCCAGCCGGTGCGCTCCTGCAGCAGGTTCGACTCGTAGTCGTTGACCGTCACGTAGTCGGCCTGTTCGATGAAGGCGCGCAGCTCCTCGCCATTGAACAGCGGCATGGCCTGGCCGGGATCGAAGATGAAGGGAATGCCCGACTCGGCGAATTCCTTCGCGTTCTGCAGCATGCCCTCGTAGCCGTCGGGGCTGACGATGCCGATGCTCACGCCCGGCACGTCCTTCACGTGGTTCTCGTAGCTGCGCATCATTGCGCCCGGATGGAAGGCGGTGATCTGGTTGTTGTCGTGGTCGGTGGTGATGAAGGCCTGCGGGGTGAACAGCTCGTCGATCACCTTGACCCGGTCGAGGGTGATCCCGTTTTCCTCGAACCACTCGCGATAGGGCCCGAAGTCGCCGCCCACGGTGGCCATCGGGATCGGGTCCCCGCCCAGCAGCTTGAGGTTGTAGGCGATGTTGCCCGCGCAGCCGCCGAACTCGCGGCGCATCCGCGGCACCAGGAACGAGACGTTGAGGATGTGGACCTTGTCCGGCAGGATGTGGTTCTTGAACTGGTCGGGGAACACCATGATGGTGTCGTAGGCCAGGGAACCGCAGATCAGTGCGGACATCAGGTGTCTCGGCTGGAAAATGGGCCGATAGGGTAGCCGGGCGGGCACGACGAGGCCAGCCGTGCGGCGGGTCGGGGGCCGCTCGCGGCGCTTTCGGGCCCCCTGCGGCGGGCCGCCGGTCCGGGATGTGCCGCAGCGCCCGTTCCTGGACCCCGGAGGCCGCCGGAATGCGCTTTTTTGCTAGGCTAGCCGCCCCTGTGCGCCAGCGCCCCGAGACGGATCCAGCCCCCCGATGTTCAAGAAGTTCCGCGGCATGTTCTCCAACGACCTGTCCATCGACCTGGGCACGGCCAACACCCTGATCTTCGTCCGCGGCCAAGGCATCGTCCTGAACGAGCCGTCGGTGGTGGCGGTGCGCCAGGACCGCAGCGGCGGCCAGAAGGCGGTGGCGGCGGTGGGCAGCGAGGCCAAGATGATGCTCGGCCGCACCCCCGGCAACATCACCACCCACCGGCCGATGAAGGATGGCGTCATCGCCGACTTCACCTACACCGAGGAAATGCTCAAGCATTTCATCCGCAAGGTGCACAAGAGCCGCTTCCTGCGCCCCAGCCCGCGGGTGCTGATCTGCGTCCCGGCCGGCTCCACCCAGGTGGAGAAGCGGGCCATCCGCGACTCGGCGATGGAGGCCGGCGCGCGCGACGTGTCGCTGATCGAGGAGCCCATGGCCGCCGCGATCGGCGCCGGCATGCCGGTGACCGAGGCGCGCGGCTCGATGGTGGTGGACGTCGGCGGCGGCACCACCGAGGTGGCGGTGATCGCGCTCAACGGCATCGTCTATTCGCAGTCGGCCCGCATCGGCGGCGACCGCTTCGACGAGTCGATCATCAACTACGTGCGCCGCAACCACGGCATGCTGATCGGCGAGACCACCGCCGAGAAGATCAAGATCGAACTGGGCTGCGCCTATCCGCAGGAAAAGGTGGCCTCGATGGAGATTTCCGGCCGGCACCTGGCCGAGGGCGTGCCGAAGGTCGTCTCGATCACCTCCAGCGAAGTGCTCGACGCGCTGCGCGAGCCGCTGTCGGGCATCGTCGCCGCGGTGCGCCAGGCGCTGGAGCAGACGCCGCCGGAGCTGTGCGCCGACGTCGCCGAGCGCGGCATCGTGCTCACCGGCGGCGGCGCCCTGCTGCGCGACCTGGACCGCCTGATCAGCGAGGAAACCGGCCTGCACGTGCAGGTCGCGGACGATCCGCTGACCTGCGTCGCCCGAGGCGGCGGCCGCGCGCTGGAACTGCTGGACCTGCACGGCAACGAGTTCTTCGCGTCGGAGTGATGGCAGGAGGCACCGGGACCGCTCCATCGGAACGCCGCGTCGCCGGTCGGCCCGTCGGTCCGGGGCCGGCACCGCCTGCGCGCAACGGCTTCCTGCATTCCCCGACTCCTGTCCGAC
>JAEXTE010000381.1 GCA_023453655.1 Pseudomonadota bacterium | reverse complement strand
TCGGGCCGATGGGGCGGGGCGCCGGAGGCTCCGGGCGAACCGGTCAGGCGGTGGGCTGGCCGGTATGCGGGGTGTGGATCAGCGGGCCGAGGTCGAAGCCCTGCTGGCGCGCGATCGCCAGGTAATGGTTGCGCGTGACCTCGTCGAGCGTGGTCTCGCGCGCCAGCAGCCACAGGTACTTGCGGTCCGGGCTGCCGACCAGGGCGACGGTGTAGGCCGGATCGAGCGCGATGATCCAGTAGTCGCCCTTGGTGAAGGGAATCCAGCGCAGGCCTTCGGGCAGGAAGGTCACTTCCAGCTTGCTGGCGGTCTCGTCCACCGCGGTCGCGCGGCCCACCGACTCGTCGACCTCGCCCTTGCGGCGCATGCGGTTGCGGACCTCGACCGAGCCATCGGCCTCGAGCGTGTAGGTGGCGGAGATGTCGGTGCCGTCCTCCGGCTCATGGCGCATCGGCAGGCGCGCGATCTCGTACCAGGTGCCCATGTAGCGGGCGATGTCGACCTGGCTGACGGTGGAGAGTTCGGAATGATCGGACATGCTGAAGATCCTTGCAGGGGGGCGGGAAGTCGCTTCCAGATATAGGGTGCGCGCGGTGAACCCGCCGTCGCGGATGGCGCGTTGGAACAGTGCGTGCGCTCCGTGGCCCTGCTCAGTCGCGCGGGGGCGGGGGCGCTTCGGCATCCGGCGGCTGGACCGGTTGCGCCTGCGACGCGGCCAGGTCGCCCATCCCGTCCTCCGCACCGGGCGAGACGGTATCGGCGTGCCCTGGTGCCGGCACGGCCACCGCCGGCGGGGCCGGCGACGCATCGCGCGACAGGTCCGCGCGCAGTCGCGGCAGCGCCTGCGGATGGCAGCGGTTGAGATAGTCGACCATGCGCTCGCGCACCACGCAGCGCAGGTCGAACAGCTCGCCCGAGTTGCGTGCGCTCACCAGCAGGCGCACCTGGATGGTCTGCTCGCTGGTTTCGGTGACCTGGGCGATGCACACGCGCCCGTCCCAGCGCGGGTCCTCCTCGCAGATCCGCTGCAGTTCCGCGCGCACCTCCGCCATCGGCGTGCGGTAGTCGAGCCACAGGAACGCGGTACCCAGCAGCTGCGCGCTGGTGCGGGTCCAGTTCTGGAAGGGGTTCTCGATGAACCACTGCAGCGGCACCACCAGCCGCCGCTCGTCCCAGACGCGGACCACGACGTAGGTGCTGGTGATCTCCTCGATGCGTCCCCACTCGCCGTCCACGATCACCACGTCGTCGAGCCGGATCGGCTGCGCCAGCGCGATCTGCAGGCCGGCGATGAGGTTGCCGAACACGGGCTTGGCGGCGATGCCGGCGACCAGGCCGATGATGCCGGCCGAGGCGAGCAGGGTGGCGCCGATCTGGCGGATCGCCGGGAAGGTCATCAGCGCCAGCGCCACGCCGACCAGGATGATCGCGCCCTGGACCACCCGCGCGATCACCCGCGTCTGGGTCTGGACACGGCGCGCGGCCAGGTTGTCCTCGATGTCGACCGGATGCTCGCGCAGGATCCGCGCCTGCAGCGCGCCCACTGCGCGCACCGCCAGCCACACCACGCACAGCAGCACGCCGATCCCCAGCCAGTGCTGCAGCTGGGCGACCGCGCCCGGCGGCAGCGGCGTGGCGCGCACCGCCAGCGCAAGGAACAGCAGCGGCAGGCCAAGTGCGGCCGGCACCGCGATCACGCGAATCACGCGCGCGGACAGGTGCGCGTCGGCATGGGCGCGCGCGCGGCGTGCGATCGCCAGCAGCGCCTGGCGCACGAGCAGTCCCAGCAGCAGGGCCGCCAGCAGCGGCCACGCGGCGGCGATGGCCTGATGCCAGTCGGTCATTGCCGGAGATCCGTCGACGGGGAAACGTGGACCGTTGCACGCACGGCGTGCACGCTGTGTCGATTCATGGAACTCGCGTCGCGCCGCGCGCTGCGCTAGCGTGGCGTTCCGAGCGGACCAGGAGCCTTGAATGCGCAGCGCGATCCACGAACGTTTCGGCGAGCCGGCCGAGGTGCTGGCGCCCGGCGAAAGCGCGGTGCCGGAGCCCGGCAGGGGCGAAGTGCGCGTGCGCATGCGCCTGGCGCCGATCCACAACCACGACCTGTTCACCGTGCGCGGGCAGTACGGCTGGAAGCCGACGCTGCCGGCGATCGGCGGCAGCGAGGGCTGCGGCGTCATCGATGCGGTCGGCGAGGGCGTGGAAGGTTTCGCGCCGGGCCAGCGCGTGACCGCCGCGTCCGGACGGGGCACCTGGGCCGAATACTTCGTCGCGGACGCCCGCATGCTGGTGCCGGTGCCCGACGCCATGCCCGACGAACTGGCCGCGCAGCTGGTGGCGATGCCGCTCAGCGCGCTGATGCTGCTCGATACGCTGGCGGTGGAGCCTGGCCAGTGGATCGTGCAGAACGCCGCCAACGGTGCGGTTGGCAAGACCCTGGCGATGCTGGCCGCCGCGCGCGACGTGCGCGTGCTCAGCCTGGTACGGCGCGAGCAGGGCGTGGCCGAGCTGGCGGCGCTGGGCGTGGAGGACGTGCTGTGCACGCAGGCCGAAGGCTGGCGCGAGGAGGCGCGCCAGCGGCTGGGCAAGGAAGCTGCACGCGCCGCGGTGGATTCGGTCGGCGGCAGCGCCAGCGCCGACCTCTGCGCCCTGCTCGGCAACGGCGGCGTGCTGGTCTCGTTCGGCGCGATGGGCGGCGAGCCCATGCACGTGCCGCCCGGGGACGTGATCTTCCGCGA
Organism: Pseudomonadota bacterium; assembly: GCA_023453655.1. GTDB lineage: Bacteria > Pseudomonadota > Gammaproteobacteria > Xanthomonadales > Xanthomonadaceae > Luteimonas > Luteimonas composti. Next base: position 251 of record JAEXTE010000381.1, on the reverse strand, counting down.
CGTGCAGGTGCGCGGGTTCTGGGGCAGCAGGACCAGCCGCGAGATGGCGGCCGAGCGCAAGCGCGCGCTGTTCGCCGAACTGATCCAGCGCGCGCTCGACGGACAGCTGCGGCTGCCCGTCGATGCCATCTACGACCTCGAACAGGTGGCGGAGGCCGCCGCGGCGAGCCTGCGCCCGGGACGCGGCGGCAAGGTGCTGCTGCGCGGCTGACCGCGGTCGCGCGCCGCGGCTGCGGCGCCCGAAGTCAGCC
>JAEXTE010000142.1 GCA_023453655.1 Pseudomonadota bacterium | reverse complement strand
CGCCGCGCTGGGCGAAGTCGCCGGCGACGGCGGCCTCGACCACGCGCCGGACCTCGGCGTTGGAGTCGAGCATCGAGCGCTTGACCGCGTCGATGGCCTCGGTGATGCGGGCCTTCTCGCCGGGCAGGCGCTCGATGTCGCGCGACAGGTCGCCGCTGGCGTAGCGCGCCACGGTGTCGACCACCTCGCGGTTGAGGGCGATGTGGGAGGCGACCAGGTCGTTGACGCCGGCCGCCATCGCGCCGTAGGCGCCGGGGAACTCGTCCGCCGCCAGGCGATGGCCGATGGCGCCCGCGTCGTGCGCGGACTTCATGTCGCGCTGCGCGCCGACGTAGCGGTTGAGCGTGCCGACCATCTGCCGCATGGAGTCGGCGAGCGCGCCGAGTTCGCTGCGTTCGGACACGCTGATCGGACGGTCGAGGTCGCCGCGCGCGACCGCGTTGGCGGTGGCCATCACCTCGGCCAGCGGACGCACGATCGAACGGGTGATCAGCAGCGCCGCGGCGGTGGCGATCAGCAGGGCCACGACCAGCAGCATGCCGATCGCCCACAGGTTGGACACGTAGCCGGCCTCCTGGCGCGCGACGGCGGCGTCGAGGTCGTCCAGGTTCTGCTGCAGCAGGGCCGCCACCGCGTCGGCGGTGGCCTGGCGCAGGTCGCCCGCGGCGGCGACCGGGCCCGGATCGCCGGACTCCAGTGCCGAGCGCAGCAGCGCACTGTTGTCGAAGTAGGCCGCGGCCCGGGCCAGCACCGCGTCGTACGCGGCGCGTTCGGCGTCGCCCTGGACGCGGGTGGCGAAGGCGCCGGTCATTTCCTCGAACGACTTGCGCCCGGCGACCAGCTCGCCGCCGTATTCCTGCATCTTCGCCTCGTCGCCGAGGCTGCTGACCAGGCCGCGCTCGCTGACGCGGTATTCGGCCAGCGCGGTGGCCATCGCCCCGAGCTCGCGCACCGCCGGGACCGATTCATGGGTCAGGTCGAGGACGACGCCCTGGGCGGTGCCCATGCGCTGGGCGGCGAAACCGCCCATGACGACGATGAGGAGCGCGAGGGCGGCGAAGCCGATGCCCAGACGCTTGCCGATACTCAGTGATGCGAACATCCGGGTGCCTTGAGGTTGATTGGCCCCAGATAACGGCACGCTGTGTTCAGGCTTGAGACGCGATGGCCACCCCAGAGGAGCGGCCGCATCGCCAGGAGACGCCGGTCACGGCCGGCCGGGGATCGGAGGCCGACGCGCCGCGCGGCGCGCCTCAGAAATGGAACTGCGCGCGCAGGCCGAACGCCTCGGGGTCGCGCAGCACGCCGTCGCGCCGCGCGCGGGCGAACACGTAGTTGGCCTGCAGCTTGAAGTTGCGCCCCAGGTACCAGTTCGCGCCGAGCGTCCAGTCGGCCTGGCGGCCGCCGCGTACCGCGCCGTCGTCCAGGTCGAGCCGGCTGTAGCGCAGCAGCAGTTCCAGTGCCGAGGTCGAGGCGGGGACCACGTTGGTGGCATGGCCGTTGTAGCCGCGCGACTCGCCGCTCACCACCCAGCTGCCGAACAGGTAGCCGCCGCGGCCGGCCACGTCCTGCAGCCCGGCATCGCGCTCGGCGCGCACCTCGAGCACCTCGCCCTGCAGCGACCAGGGCCCCTGGATCCACAGCCCTTCCAGGCCGAGGCGGCGGATGGTGTCGACGCCGGCCAGGCTGCCGGTGTCGACCAGGCGCACGTCGGTCAGTCCGACTTCCGGGCGCGCCCGCAGGCGGAGCGCATGGCTGTCTGGATGCTCGACGCTGCCGGCGACGCCCAGGTGCAGCACGTCGCCCGACGCATTGCGCGGGCGCCAGGCGGTGCGCGCGGCCAGGGTGGTGCCTTCGTTGCCGCCTTCCAGGTCGCCGCCGTCGAACCAGGCCACGCTGGCCAGCCAGGCCGGCCGCTGCAGGGCCCACTCCGCGCCGATCCGGCGGCCGGCGTAGACCGCCTGCACCGGTAGCGCCGATTCCAGGAACGGCGCATTGCGCGAAGAACCGACGCCGTCGAAGCCGACCGGGGTCTTGAACTGGCCCAGCCGCAGGCTGCCCACGTCGCGGCCGAGCAGGCCCTTTGAATCGAGCTTGAGCGCCACGTCCATCCAGGTGTCCGCCTCGAGGTCGCGCTGCACCCCGAACTCGTAATGATCCTTGCGCCGCAGCGAGACGCCGACCTCGCGGCGGCGGAACCCGCTGTCGTCGTCGAATGCGGCCGCGTCGATGCCCTGGCCGAGGTGGCCGAAACCGTTGTGGTCCCAGGCCCAGTTGGCGCTGAACGCGAGTTCGTGCCGCTCGCCCAGCGGCGTCTTGAGCGAGATGTTGCGCCAGTCGGCGGCGTGGGTGGCGCCGGCGGCGGCGAGGAGCGAGGAAGCGAGGAGCAGGGTCTGGATGCGCACGTGGAGTCCTGGCCGGGCGGTGGCGCCGGGCATTGGCGAAGGTGGAGGCAGCGCGCCCGTGGCGCCCGGCGATGATCCCGCCAGGACGGTCCGCAGCACGTGATGCCGGTTGACGCGTTGTCGGCGGTGCGGGTTCGCGCTTGAGCCGCCTGCGGTAGGAGCGCCGGCGAACGTGACCGGGCGCACGCTGGGGTGCCGGGCGCCGGGCGGGCGGCGCACCCGCCCGCGCGGCTGGCGCACGGCAGAACAGACGGGGCAGTGGCTC
>JAEXTE010000310.1 GCA_023453655.1 Pseudomonadota bacterium | reverse complement strand
GCGGGCGGTCGCGTGGTCCAGTTCGCCAGCCAGCCGGCACCGGCAGCCGCCGCCAGGGCCGCGTCCCGGGCCGCGGCCAAGGCCAAGGCCGCGGCCGAAACCGAGGCCGGGGGCGACTGGCAGGAGTTCTGAGCCGGCAGGCTCTCGCAGGCGGACAGGAGGGGCGCTTCGGCGCCCCTTTTTCATGCGTGACGCAGTGCCTGAAACACGGAGCTGCGCCCGCGACTGGGACATTTTGTCCAGCGTCCTCGCTCAATCGTGCAGCGCAGCAACCGTTAACCACTGCACGCCAACCCCCGCGTTTCCCGGCAAGCCGGCGCAGGAAGCGGACTCCGTTCCCACAAGGACTTCCCATGCAGTTTCGTGTCATCCCCCTCTCGCTCGCGGCGCTGCTCGCGGCACCGCTCGCGGCCGCCGCGCAGGACGGCGATTCCATGTTCTCGTTCAGCGGTTTCGGCACCGTCGGCGCCGTGCACAACAGCGAGGACCACGCCGATTTCGCGACCGACTTCCAGCCTGACGGCGCGGGCCATTCCGACAGCTGGTCAGCCAACCCGGACAGCCGCCTGGGCGTCCAGGTCGACGCCCGCTTCGGCGAGAACTTCTCCGCCGTCGTGCAGGTGACGAGCCAGTACGACCACCAGGGGTCGTACGAGCCCGACCTCACGCTCGCCCATGTCCGCTACGCATTCAGCCCGGCGCTGTCGCTGCGCCTCGGCCGCCTGGCGCCGCCCATGTTCATGCTCTCGGACTACCGCAAGGTCGGTTACGCGATGCCGTGGCTGCGGCCGCCGGTCGAGGTCTACAACACCTCGCTGGCGGTCGACGGCGCCGAACTCGCCTACAGGTTCAACGTCGGCAACGCCGCCATGACCCTGCAGCTGCTCGGCGGCGACACCCACGCCGGCACGATCTCGCTCGAGGACACCATCGGCCTGGTGGGACGCGTGGAGTTCGGCAGTTCGACCATCTTCGCCGGCTACAACCGCAGTTCGCTGTCGCTCCGTGCCGATCCGGCCGTCGAGTCGCTGCTGGCGCTGTACGCGCCCGTCGCCCCGCAGCTTGCGTCGCGATTCCGCTTCGCCGACAACGACGTGACCTTCTCCTCGCTCGGCTACGCCTACGATCCCGGGACATGGTTCGCACGCGGCGAGGTGACCCGCCTGGGCACCGACGACGGCATGGTCGCGGCCACCACCAACATGTACGCCAGCGCCGGCTGGCGGGTGGGCGCGTGGACGCCCTATGTCACGCTCGGCAAGGTCCGCATCGACAGCCACACCAGCTTGGGTGCAGCCGATCCGGTCGGCGTGGTCAACGCGATCCTGGCCGGCCACAACGAGAACCGCCGCAGCCTCACCGTGGGCACGCGCTGGGACTTCCGCGAGAACTTCGCGCTCAAGCTCGAGGCGTCGCACGTCGATGCCGGCGCCGGCTCCAATGGCGGCCTGACCAACCTGCAGCCCGGCTTCCAGCGCGGGGGCAGCTACAACCTGCTGTCGGCTGCCGTCGACTTCGTGTTCTGAGGACCCGACGATGAAGCTCCGTAACGCTTTCCTGTGCCTGGCCCTGGCCGCACTCCTGCCCGCCGTGGCCCGCGCCGAAGTGGTGGTGGTGGTGTCCGCCAACAGCCCGGTCACCAGCCTCACCGCCGCCCAGGCCTCGCAGATCTTCCTCGCCAAGTCGGTCACCCTTCCCGGCGGCGGCGCGGCGACCCCGATCGACATCGCCAACGGTCCGCTGCGCGACGAGTTCTACGCCAAGGTCACCGGCAAGGATGCCGCCCAGCTCAAGTCCTACTGGGCGCAGTTGACCTTCACCGGCAAGGCCAAGCCGTTCCGCCAGGCGCCCAGCGCCGCCGAGGCGAAAAAGCTGATCGCGGCCTCGCCGTCGGCCATCGGCTACCTCGCTCCCGCCGACGTCGATTCCAGCGTCCGCGTCGTCCTCAAGCCGTGACCCGCCCGGCCGGCGCCCAGCCACGGGCGCCGGCACCGGCGGACCGCGGGCAGCCCATCGCGCCGCGCCCGTCGGGCGTGCGCGCCCGACCTCCACAGGAGGCAATTCCATGTTCGTTTTCCTCAACAACCTCAACGTCGGCAAGCGCCTCGGCACGGGGTTCGGCCTGCTCGTGGTGCTGATGGCGGTGCTTGCCGGCATCGCCTTCGTCGAGATGCGGTCGATCCAGGATCGGCTGGTCGAGATCGTCGACACCAACAACGTCAAGTCGCGCCACCTCAACGCGATGCACCGGGCCAGCGCGGCCACCTCCATGTCGATGCGCAACCTGCTGATCCTGGACGATGTGGACATCATCGCGATGGAGCGCGAATCGCTGCAGGCCGCGCGCCAGCAGTACAGCGACGCCCGGGATGCGCTGTATGCGCTTCCCGCGGACGCGGGAACGCTGGAGATGCGCGAGCGCATCGATGCCGCGCGCGCGGTCAGCCGCGAAGCCAACGACCGGATCGAGGCGCTGGTCCTGGCCGGGGACAAGGCCGGCGCGCGCGACGCACTCATGTCCGAGGGCGGCCCGGCGGCACGCGAGTGGCGCCTGCTGCTCGAGGAGGATCTCCAGTTGCAGGAGACAGCGACCGCGCAGGCGTACGCAGGCGCGGTGGCGGATTACGACGAGGCCAGGCTGTGGCTGCTCGTGGTGGCCGTGATTGCGGTGCTGTTCGCGATCGGATCGGGCTGGCTGTTGACCCGCAGCATCGTCCGGCCGCTGCAGGAGCCCACACGCGTGGCGCGCGACATCGCGCGCGGTCGGCTCGACGGGCAGATCCAGGCCACGGGCCGCGATGAAGTGGCCGTGCTGCTCGGCTCGATGGCGGACATGCAGTCCGGCCTGCAGCGCCTGGTCGATGCCCAGGACGAGATGTCGCGCCAGCACGACGCGGGCGAGATCGACCATCGCATCGCGGAAGACCAGTTCGAGGGCGCGTTCCGCGGCATGGCTTCGCAGGTCAATACGCTGGTGGACTCGCACATCCGCGGCATACTCAGCGCGGTGACGACGGTGGGCGCCTACGCCCGCGGCGACCTGTCGGGCACCTTCGAGCGCCTGCCGGGCAAGAAAGCCGTGCTGACCCAGGCCGTCGACGACGTGAAGGCAGGGCTGGAGTCGGTGACCGCGGAGATCGGCGGGCTGGTGGACGCGGCGGTGGCGGGCGATTTCAGCCGCCGTGGCGACAGCGACCGCTTCCAGTTCGTCTATCGCGAGATGATCGAGAACCTCAATCTGCTGATGCACAGCGCCGACCGCGGCCTGGGCGAAGTGGGCAGCCTGCTGGCCGCCGTGGCCGAGGGCGACCTCACCCGCCAGGCCGACACCGGCCTGCCCGGCCAGTTCGGCCGGCTCGCCGCTGACGCCAACGGCACCTTGCACAAGCTGGCCGAGGTCGTGGCCCAGATCCGCAGCGGCAGCGACGCGATCAACTCCGCCGCCTCCGAGATCGCCGCCGGCAACGACGACCTCTCGCGCCGCACCGAACAGCAGGCCGCGGCGCTGGAGGAGACCGCCTCGTCGATGGAGGAGCTCACCTCCACGGTGCGCCAGACCGCCGACAACGCCCGCCAGGCCAACCAGCTGGCGATCGGCGCGGTCGACGTGGCATCGCGCGGCGGCGAGGTGGTGGGCAAGGTGG
>JAEXTE010000242.1 GCA_023453655.1 Pseudomonadota bacterium | reverse complement strand
TTATAAGAGACCGGTCGCCGAGGCCGCCGCCGATGCGCCCGCGCTGACCGCGCGGGGCGAGGCCAGCGCCGCCTACCATGCCCGGGTCGCGCGCGACGCGGCGCTACGTGCGCAGGAATCCGCGCAGTCGGCTGCCGATGCGGCCAATCGGAGCGGCGCGGCCAGCGGGGTCGGCCACGCCGGCACCGCCCAGCCGCTCGACGCGCTGGCCCAGGCCCACGGCGGCAGCCACGAGGCGGGGGTCGCCAGCCTGGTCGCGCAGCAGGCTGCGGCAGAGGCGGTGGTCTCGTCGCGCGCGGCGATCGAAGCCGTGAACGCGCCTCCTCCGCAGCCGCCCGTCGCGCCTGCCATGGCCCAGCCCGAGCCGCAGGTCACGGTGACCTCGCATGTTTCGGACCCGGCCATGGTGGCCGCCAGTCGCGCCTTCGACCAGCTGGATGCGGACCGCGACGGCGCCGTGTCGCGCACGGAAGCGGCCGCCGAAGCCGCACTTGCCACCGGCTTCGACGCGGTCGATACCAGCGGCGACGGCCGGAGCGACCGCGACGAGTACACCGCGCGGATCCGCTGAAGCCGGGACCAGGCGCGGTAGGGCCTTGCCGCCGCCTCCGGGCGGCGGCTTCGCGTCGGGTCCTCACCCCGGCTCACGCCGACCCGGCCCTACAATCGCCTCCTTCCCACACGGCGTCCCTCCATGGCCTCCAGCCTGCTAGTCCTGCTCGACGACATCGCGACGATCCTCGACGACGTCTCGGTGATGACCAAGGTGGCGGCGAAGAAGACGGCGGGCGTGCTGGGCGACGACCTCGCGCTCAATGCCGAGCAGGTCAGCGGCGTACGCGCCGACCGCGAGTTGCCGGTCGTCTGGGCGGTGGCCAAGGGTTCGGTCCGCAACAAGCTGGGCCTCGTCCCGGCGGCGCTGGCAATCAGCTCGTTCCTGCCCTGGCTGGTGACCCCGCTGCTGATGGCCGGCGGCCTGTTCCTCTGCTACGAGGGCGCGGAGAAGCTGCTGCATCGCTTCCTGCACGGTCGCGACGAGCGGCAGCGACACCACGCCGCCCACGCCGCCGCACTGGCGGCCTCGAACGAAGAACTGCTGCAGCGCGAAAAAGGCAAGATCAAGGGTGCCGTGCGCACCGACTTCATCCTCTCGGCGGAGATCATCGTCATCTCGCTGGGCACGGTCACCGACAAGCCGTTCCCGGTGCAGCTGGGCGTTCTGGTCGGGATCGCGGCGCTGATGACGGTCGGCGTCTACGGCCTCGTGGCGGGCATCGTGAAGCTGGACGACTTCGGGCTGTACCTGAGCCGCGGCATCAGCGGTTTCGCGCGCGCGGTCGGGACCGGCATCCTGCGCATGGCGCCCTGGCTGATGAAGGGGCTGGCCGTGGCCGGCACCGCGGCCATGTTCCTGGTCGGCGGCGGCATCCTGACCCACGGCTTCCACGCGGTGAGCGAGTGGATCGGCGACGCGGCCGTGGATGCCTCGCACGTCCCCGGGATCGGCGTCGTGCTCGGGGCGCTGACCCCGATGCTGATCAACGCCGCGGTCGGGATTGCCGCCGGCGCGGTGGTGGTCGGGGCGATCGCGCTGGTGCGACGCCTGCGAGGCGCGTCTCCGGAAGCCGCGCACTGACCCCGCCCGGTCAGAGGCCTGCCGCGCGCCGCCAGAACATCCCCAGCAGCGGCGGCATCCTTCCGGCGATGCCGAGCAGGTGTCCCCGCAGCAGCGTGGGCACGACCGCGTCGTTGGAGAACAGCCAGTTGATGCCTTCGAAACTGTAGGCCGCGATCGTGTTGTCGCTGCGCCGGCTCCGCGCCCAGCGCGCGAGGCGCTGCGGGGAGTCCCAGCGCGCGCGAAGCCGCAGTGCATCGTGCACCGACCGCTGGAGGGCGGCCACGTCGCGCAGCCCGAGGTTCACCCCCTGCCCGGCCAGCGGATGCACCGCATGCGCCGCATCGCCCGCCACGAGGATGCGTCCGCGCTGCTGCCGCGCCGCCAGCTGGCGCCGCAGCGGGAAGGCGACCCGGGGGCTCACGGGGACGATCTCGCCCAGCCGCGCCTCGAAGGCACTGGTCAGCGCCTGGGCGAATGCGCCGTCCTCGAGCGCCAGCACGCGCGCCCCTTCGTCGGTCGGCAGGGTCCACACGATCGAACAGGTGCCGTCGGCGCAGGGCAGCAGCGCCAGCGGTCCGGTCGGCAGGAAGCGCTGCCAGGCCGTGTCCTGGTGCGGGAGTTCCGTGCGCACGTAGCCAACCACGCCCTGCTGCGCGTAATCGTGCGCATCGACCTCGATGCCGGCGAGCGAACGCAGGCGCGAGGCCGCGCCATCGGCCGCCACGGCAATGCGGGCCGACACCCGGCTGCCGTCGTCCAGCCGCAGGCGCAGGCCGTCGTCATCCTCGTCCAGCGCCTCGATCGTCGCCGGGCAGCGCAGGCGCACGCCGGACTGCTCCAGGCGCCGCCACAGCGCGTCGACCAGCAGGCCATGCTCGACGATGAAGCCCAGTTCCGTCCGCGCCAGCGCATCGGCGTCGAATACCACCGGTCCGCCACCCGCCGCATCCCAGACGTGCATGCGGCGGTAGGGGTGGGCGCGCGCGTTGCGCACATCGCGCCATGCGCCCAGCGCCTCGAGCAGGGCGACGTTGTCGGGCGCCAGCGCGTACACGCGCAGGTCGGGGGCCTCGCGCGACCAGGCCGGCGGCCGCCGGGCCTCGACCAGGCAGACATCCAGGCCGACCTCGGCCAGCGCCAGCGCGCAGGCCGCGCCGACCACCCCGCCGCCCACCACCACCACGTCGTGCGGATCGCGGCGACTCATGCCCCGGCTCCCCGGCACAGCGCCGGCACGTCGCCGCGATACCCCATCGCGCCGCCCGCCAGCATCGACTGCAGCGCAGGCACGGCGCCCAGCGCGGTCAGTCCGAAACTGCGCAACGGGCGGAGCAGTGGCGCAGGATTGGCGGTGATCCGCGCCAGCCCGTCCGAAAAGGCCAGCGTGCGCCGGCGATCCTCCTGCCTGCGCCGCACATAGGCATCGAGCAGCGCCGCAGCGCCAGGATCGTCCGCGCCGCCCAGCAGTTCGGCGAGCGTCAGCGCGTCGCGAAGCCCGAGGTTGAAGCCCTGCGCGCCGATCGGATGCAGGGCCTGGGCGGCATTCCCGACCAGGACCACGCGCCGCGCGGTGGTACGGGCGGCGACCACCCGGTGCGCCGGATAGGCGCTTCGCTCGCCCACCTCGAGGAAACGGCCGGCGCGCCAGCCGAAAGCATCCTGCACGCGCGCCAGGAAATCGCGCGCGCCGAGTGCCGCCACCCTGTCGGCCTCGTCCGTGGCGACCCCGTGGACCAGGCCGTAGCTGCCATCGCCACGCGGCAGCAGCGCAGTCGGGCCGGCGTCGCCCAGGCGCTCGTAGGCCGTGCCGTCCGGCGCCTGCTGCGTACGCAGCTTCGCCACGAACAGCCGCTGTCCGTAATCATGGGTGTCCGCCCCGATGCCGGCCGCGCGGCGCACCTGGCTCTCGGCGCCGTCGGCGGCCACGACCAGGCGGGCGGCCAGCACCCGCTCCCCTTCCGCGCCGGCCACGCGCACGTGCTGCAGGCCTGCGTCGCGACCTTCGTCGAAGCCGAGGAAGCGCAGCGGGCGCAGGCGCGTGATCGTGCCGGCCTCGGCCAGGCCAGCCTCCAGCGCTTCGCCCAGGTCGCGCGCCACCACCACCCGTCCGAACGCCGTACGCCCGAAGTCCGACGCCCGCAGGCAGGCCTGGCCGAAATCGCCCGCGCGGCTGATGTGGATGCGGCGGATCTCGCCGGGTGCCCGCCGCAGTCGCGCCATCACCCCGAGCGCGCCGAGCGCGTTGACCGTGGCCTCGGCAAAACTGAGGTTGCGCTGGTCGAACACCTCGGGCATCGCCGCGGGCGGCGTCGCCTCGAGCAGGGTGGCGGCCACGCCGGCGCGATCGAGCGCCAGCGCCAGGCTGGCGCCGACCAGGCCGCCGCCGATGATCAACACGTCGTGGATCTGCAGGTCTGCCATGCGGCGCCATGATACCGGCAGCGGTCCTGCGGCCGGCGCGAAGGCGGCGACGGCCCGGATCGGCGCGAACGGGTAGAATGCCCCGGTTTCCTACGTCCGCGACCGCCCGCCATGACCCGCTCCGCCCCAGACTCCCCGTTCGCACCCGGCCCGATGGTCCTGACGGCGATGATCCTGCTGGCCGCGTTCTCGCGGCTGCTGCCGCTGCCGCCGAACTTCGCGCCGATCGAGGCGATCGCCCTGTTCGGCGGGGCCTACTTCGCCCGCCGCGGCCTGGCCTTCGTGGTGCCGGTCTTGGCCATGCTGCTCGCCGACCTGGCCCTGGGCCTGCTGCGCGGCGACACCTACCTGGCCTACTTCACCACCGCCGGCTACCTGCCGAGCCTGCTGGCCAACTACCTGAGCATCCTCGCCACCGTGGTGCTGGCGTTCGGGCTGCGCGGCCGGGTCAATGGCGCGCGCGTGCTGGGCTATTCGCTGGCCGGTTCGGTGCTGTTCTTCCTGGTCAGCAATTTCGCGGTCTGGCTGACCGCGTTCATGGTGCCGGGCTATCCGGCGTGCAGCACCGGCCTGCTGCCGTGCTACGTGGCCGCCCTGCCCTTCTTCAAGACCACCCTGCTGAGCACGCTGGCCTATTCGGCCCTGCTGTTCGGCGGATTCGCCCTGCTGCGCAGCCGCCTGCCGGCGCTGCGCGCGCAGACCGCCTGACGCACGCAGGCCCGCCGTGGGCAACCGCCTCTCGAAGATCTACACGCGCACCGGCGACGACGGCACCACCGGCCTGGGCGACGGCAGCCGCATCGCCAAGGACGCCCCGCGCGTCGCCGCGTACGGCACCGTCGACGAGGCCAACTCGGCGATCGGCCTGCTGCTGGCGACGACGCTGCCGGAGGACGTGCGCGACCTGCTGGTCTCGGTCCAGCACCAGCTGTTCGACCTGGGCGGCGAACTGTGCATCCCCGGCCATGCCGCGATCTCGGACGCCGATGTCGCGCGCCTGGAGGAACGGCTCGACCACTACAACGCCGACCTGCCGCCGCTGAAGGATTTCATCCTGCCGGGCGGCGGCGAGGCTGCGGCGCGCTGCCACGTGGCGCGTACCGTCGTGCGCCGCGCGGAACGCGAGACGGTGACCCTGTCGCGCCACGAAGCGGTGCGGCCGCAGGCCATCGGCTACCTCAACCGGCTGTCCGACCTGCTGTTCGTGCTCGCGCGGGTGCTGGCGCGCGCCGGCGGGCACGGCGAAGTCGTCTGGCGGCACGAACGCCGCTAGGACAGCCCATGGCGCGCCTGCTCGGCTACACCCATCCGGCGTGCCTGGAGCACGACACCGGGCCGGGCCATCCCGAATGCGCCGACCGCCTGGGCGCCGTGCTCGAAGCGCTGCACGAGGCCTTTCCCTGGATCGAGTGGCGCGAAGCCCCGCGCGCGACCCGCGGCCAGCTGCTGCGCGTGCACGACCCGCGCCTGCTCGCCACCGTGCTCGCACCGCATCCGCCTGGCCGGGTCCGCCTCGATCCGGATACCGTGGTTTCGCCCGGCTCGCCCGAAGCGGCGCTGCGCGCCGTGGGCGCCGGTGTCGCCGCCACCGAGGCGGTGATGCACGGCGAGGCCGACGTGGCCTTCTGCGCGGTGCGTCCGCCGGGCCACCACGCCACCATCGACGCGGCGATGGGCTTCTGCCTGTTCAACAACGTCGCCGTGGCCGCGGCGCACGCGCTCGACCGCTTCGGCCTGGCGCGGGTCGCCATCGTCGACTTCGACGTCCACCACGGCAACGGCACCCAGGCGATCTTCGAGCAGGAGCCGCGGGTGCTCTACCTCAGCTCCCACCAGGCGCCGCTGTATCCCTGGACCGGAGCCGGCAATGAGCGCGGCGCCGGCAACATCGTCAACGCCCTGCTCCACGCCGGCGACGGCAGCGAGGCGTTCCGGCGCTGCTGGGAGACCCAGCTGCTGCCCACGCTCGACGGGTTCTCGCCCCAGCTGGTGCTGATCTCGGCCGGTTTCGACGGCGACCGCCGCGACCCGATGGCGCAGCTTGAACTGGCTCCCGCCGATTTCGCCTGGCTGACCGGCGAACTGCGGCGGCTGGCCGCGCACCACGCCGACGGCCGCATCGTGTCCATGCTCGAGGGCGGATACCACCTGCAGGCGCTGGGGGAATGTGCGGTCGCCCACGTCGGCGCGCTGGCCGGGAACCCGCCAGAAGCTGGATGAACCGGCGCTGGCGGCCTGCATTGCCGCTGCACATGGCTTCCGGCAAGCTAGCGACCTTTCCGCCCCCGGGATCCCGTCGCGTGCGACCTGCGTTCCGCCTGCTGCCCCTGCCGCTCTGCATCGCCCTGTCGCTGGCGGCCCGCGCGGACGACGACATCCCGGTCGACTGGTCGATGTGCCCGATCGAGGACGCGGTTCCGCTGTTCCCCGATGCCCAGCCGCCGGTGGGCAACGTCGCCGACCGCGAGAACCTGCCGACCGACATCCAGGGCGACCAGACCATGGGCATGGATGGCGGCATCTACAACGTCACCGGCAACGTGACCCTGCGCCGCGGCGACCAGTTCCTCGGCACCGACAACATCGAGTTCGCCCAGGACACCGGCACCTACACCGCCACCGGCAACGTGCGCTACCAGGACTCGGGCATGCGGGTGGTGGCCGAGCGGCTGGAGGGCGACCAGAACACCGATTCGCACCGCATCGACAACGTGCGCTACCAGCTCACCGAGCGGCGCGGCAACGGCGGCGCCGAGCGCATCGAGATGCAGGAGTCGAAGGGCCGGATGTTCGAGTCGACCTACTCCAGCTGCCCGCCCAGCCAGCGCTGGTGGGAACTGCGTGCGCAGCGCATCGACGTCGACACCGAGGAAGGCACGGGCGTGGCGCGCAACGCGACGCTGCGCATCGGCAAGGTGCCGGTGCTGTACGTGCCCTGGCTGGCGTTCCCGATCGACGACCGCCGCCGCACCGGCCTGCTCTACCCGAGCATCGGGCTGTCCAGCCGCAACGGTTTCGACTGGCGCCAGCCGGTGTACTTCAACCTCGCGCCCAACTACGACCTCACCCTCACCCCGCGGTGGATGAGCAAGCGCGGGCTGCAGCTGGGCACGGAGTTCCGCTACCTGACCGATCGCGGCCGCGGCACGTTCGAGCTGCAGGCGCTGCCCTCGGACGACCTCACCTGGCGCGAACGTCCGGAAGAGATCGCCGATACGCGGATCCCGCCCGAGAACTACCGCGAAGAGGATCGCGGCATGTTCCGTTACACCGGCTCGCAGAACGTCAACCGGACCTGGCAGGCGAGGGCCAACATCTACTGGCTCAGCGATCCACGCTGGATCGAGGACGACAGCAGCACCGCCGAGGGAATGGCGATCTCCTCCCTGCGCAGTACCGCCGGCATCTACGGACGCGGCCGCTACTGGAACGCCGCGGTTCTGGGCGAGTACCGACACCTCACCGACTACACGATCGACGAGTCGCGCCTGCCCTACAACCGGCTGCCCCGCACCTACCTGCGCTGGGAACAGCCCTTCGGGCGATTCGTCGCAGGTACCGACGCCGAGGCGGTGCGGTTCACGCACATCGACGGCGAGGCCAAGCCCGGCGGCAGCCGCCTCGACCTCAAACCGTTCGTGAGCCTGCCGCTTGAGGGTCCCAGCTGGTACGTGACCCCCACCCTGGCCTGGCGCTACACCGGCTACCAGCTCGACGACGAGTACGCCGAGCGGTCGCCGTCGCGCAGCCAGCCGATCGGCAGCGTCGATGCCGGGCTGTTCTTCGACCGCGACACGCGTTTCCGCGGAGAGAGCTTCCTGCACACGCTCGAGCCGCGCCTGTTCTACCTGAACTCGCCCTACCGCGACCAGGACGACATGCCGCTGTTCGATACCCGGCCGATGACCTTCAGCTGGGGCCAGCTGTTCCGCGACAACCGCTATTCGGGCGCCGACCGCCAGGGCGACGCCAACCAGCTGACCATGGCCCTCACCACCCGCCTGATCCGCGAGTCCGACGGGCGCGAGAAGCTGTCGGCCAGCATCGGGCAGATCCGCTACTTCGAAGACGCCAGGGTCACCCTCGGCAGCGAGGTGCCGGTCGAGAAGGGCAGCTCGTCCTGGGTCGCGGACGCCAACTACGCCATCAACGACCGCTGGACGGTGGGCGCTTCCTACCAGTGGAATCCGGCCACCCGCCGCGAGGACCTGGCGACGTTCCGGACGCGCTACCTGATCGGCGACGACGGCATCGTCAACCTCTCCTATCGCTACCGGCGCAACGTGCTGCGCCAGACCGACCTGCTCGAGCAGGTGGACCTGTCGTTCCTGTACCCGATCACCCCCGCCTGGAGCCTGGTCGGCCGCTACTACTACTCGCTGCAGGACCGCCAGGTGCTCGAAGGCATCGCCGGCGTGCAGTGGG
>JAEXTE010000200.1 GCA_023453655.1 Pseudomonadota bacterium | reverse complement strand
GCCGGCTCCTCGCCGCTGCGCACCCGGCCCTTGGCGAGGCGGTCCACCGCCCCGGCCATCACCACGACGCGCTCCCCGCGCGCGGCCGGATGGCGCGACAGCGCCCTCTTGTACACCGCCTGCTTGGAATCCCAGACCCGCTGCGCCTTGAATTCGGCGGAGAGGTTGCCGCCGCGCGCCTGCACCCGCGCCAGCGCCGCGACCCGGTTGAGTTCCATCACCACCATGCCCATCAGCGCTGGCACGGCCTCGCCCTCGGCGCGCAGGCCGGCCAGCATGCGCGCCGCCTGCGCGGCCTGCCCGGCCAGCGCGGCGTCGACCAGCCGGAACACGTCGAAGCGGGCGGCATCGGCCACCAGCGACTCCATCCGCGCCGCGTCCAGCGTGCCCTCGCCCGCCAGCAGCGCCAGCTTGTCCACTTCCTGCGCGGCCGCCAGCAGGTTGCCCTGCACGCGTTCGGCCAGGCGCTGCACCGCCGCGCGCTCGGCGCGGACGCCGCGCTGGCGCATGCGCGATTCCAGCCAGCCCTCGAGTTCGTGCGGGCGCACCGGGTTGGCCAGGACGACGTGGCCGACCCCGGCGATCGCCTCGCTCCACTTGCCGCCGTGCTGGCGGCTCCACTCGCGCGCGGTCACCAGCAGGACGATCTCGGGCGCGCCGGCGCCGTCCTTCGCCGCGCGCTGCGCCTCGGCGCAGTAGCCGGCGATGACCTCGGCCCCCTCCTTGCCTGGGCGTCCGGTGGGCAGGCGCAGCTCGATCAGGCGCTGCGAGGAAAACAGGCTGGGGGCGCGGAAGCTCGCGTCCAGCGCGTTCCAGTCGAACTCGCGGCCGTCGGCGTCGAACACCTCGCGCTCGGCGTAACCGCATTCGCGCGCGCGGGCGCGGATCGCGTCGGCGGCTTCCAGGACCAGCAGGGGTTCGGCGCCGGCCACCAGGTAGGCCGCGCGCGGCGCCTCGGCGCCGAGCTGCGCGACCAGGCGCTCGGGCTTCAGCTCCATGCCGGGACGGGGTTCACTGCGCGGCCTGGCGGCGCTCGCGGGTGGCCGCGTCGATACGGCGCAGGATCGCGGCCGTCATCTCGCGCTGCATCTCGCGGCCGAGCAGCTCGGCTTCGGTGTCGGTGCCGGTCTGGTCGGTAGGCACCGAGATGTAGTCGCGCGCCAGTTCCACCGCCTGCTGCGGCACGATCTCGTCGCCGTTGGCGTCGGTCAGGGCGAACACCACCGCGTAGCGCAGCGTGTATTCCTGCGCGCGGCCGAACTGGTCCAGGCTCAGCGGCATCGAATCCCAGCGCTCGGAGCGGATCGCCAGCACGGCCAGGCGGCCGCGCGTACTGGACTCGGCCACGTCCACGCCGGCGTGGCGCAGGGAACGCTCCAGCGACAGCGCCAGCGCGCTGTAGGGATCGCGCGCGGTGACCCGCACCTGCCCCAGGTCGTCGGGCACCTGCAGCGCCTCACGGAGGTGGAAGCCGCAGCCCGAAAGGCCGAGGGCGAACAGGGCGGCGAGCAGGCAGGTCCGGATCATCGCCGAAGTCTGGCCGAGGCCGGGGACGGCGGCAAGCGCGCCGGCGCCGGTCATTCAGCCCGCCACCACGTTGACGATCTTGCCCGGCACCACGATCACCTTGCGCACGGCCAGGCCCTGCAGGAAGGCCTGCACATTGGGATCGGCCAGGGCCGCGGCCTCGATCGCCTCGCGCGCCGCGTCCACCGCCACCTCGATGGTGCCGCGCAGCTTGCCGTTGACCTGCACCGCCAGGGTGACCGCGTCGCGCACCAGGGCCGCCGGGTCGGGCTGCGGGAACGGCACGTCCTCCAGCAGCGTCTCCGGATGGCCCAGCGCCTGCCACAGCGCATGGCTGGCGTGCGGGGTGATCGGGTTGAGCAGCAGCACCATCGCCTCCAGGCATTCCTGGCGCAGGGCGCGGCCGTTGGCCGAGGCGTCGTCGAACTTCGCCACCGCGTTGAGCAGCTCCATCACCGCGGCGATCGCGGTGTTGAAGGCGTGGCGGCGACCGTAGTCGTCGCCGACCTTCTGGATGGCCTCGTGCAGCTGGCGGCGCAGCGTCTTCTGCGCCGGCGTGGCGGCGGCCGCATCGAAGGCGCCGCCGGGGCCGTCCCCGGCGTGGCGCTGCACCTGGTTCCACAGGCGGCGCAGGAAGCGGGCCATGCCTTCGACGCCGGCCTCGTTCCACTCCAGCGACAGCTCCGGCGGCGAGGCGAACATCGAGAACAGGCGCACGGTGTCGGCGCCGTAGCGGTCGATCATCGCCTGCGGGTCGACGCCGTTGTTCTTGGACTTCGACATCTTCTCCACGCCGCCGACCAGCACCGGGTGGCCATCGGACTTCAGCGTCGCGCCGGTGACCCGGCCCTTGTCGTCGCGCTGCACTTCCACGTCGGCGGGGTTGAACCACTCCTTCGCGCCGTTGACGTGCTCGCGGTAATAGGTGTCGGCGATCACCATGCCCTGGGTAAGCAGGCGCGTGGCCGGCTCGTCGCTGTCCACCAGGCCCTCGTCGCGCAGGAGCTTGTGGTAGAAGCGGAAATACAGCAGGTGCAGGATCGCGTGCTCGATGCCGCCGATGTACTGGTCCACGGGGGCCCAGTACTTCGCCCGCGCATCGACCATGTCGGCGGCGCCCGGCGAGGTGTAGCGCGCGTAGTACCAGCTCGACTCCATGAAGGTGTCGAAGGTGTCGGTCTCGCGCTCGGCCGGCTTGCCGCAGCCCGGGCAGGTGGTCTTGCGCCACTCCGGGTCCGACTTGATCGGCGAATGCACCACGCCCGGGTTGGCGAAGGCGTCGGCCACGTCCTCGGGCAGCACCACCGGCAGCTGGTCTTCCGGCACCGGCAGCGCGCCGCAGTCGTCGCA
>JAEXTE010000185.1 GCA_023453655.1 Pseudomonadota bacterium | reverse complement strand
TCGCCTGCGGTGCGCGCGGGTCGTGCCCGGTCCGCGAGAGCACGCTCGCCAGCGCCTCGGGCTGGGCGGGAAGCGAGCGCAGCGCGTCGGGGTTGCGGTGCAGCACCTCGCCGAGCTGGCGCAGCATGCTGGCGGGCAACTGCTGCAGCTCGCGTGCGATGGCGTCCAGCGAGGGATGCAGCGACCCCTGCTGCGTCGGCGGAGCGAGCGGTTGCGGAGCGGGGCCGCGCACGGGATCGGCCGCCGCCTGGCGTGCCTGGACGGGGACGGCGGTGTCCATGTGGGGCGGGGCGAACGATGCGCTGCGCGCCATCCCGTACATGCCCTGCGGCGATGGCCCCTGCGGAACCGGTGGCGCGAGCGGCTGCGCGCCGGGGCCGCGCAGGGCGTCGGCCAGGGCCGGATGCCCCTGCGGTGGGAGCACGCTGCCGCCGTGGTGGATCGTTCCGTGGCCGAATCCCGGCAGGCCGGGCGAGCCCTGCGGCACGGGCGGCGCCAGCGGTGGCGCCGGCGGGCCGCGGGTGCCATCGCCCATCGGTGGACGCGCATGGGGCGGAGGGCCGTCTCCATGCAGATGCCGGGAGGGTCCGTTGCCGCCATCGCCGAAGCCGGGCGGACGGCCCGGACCGTCGCCATCGTGCGCGCCGTGCGGGCCGCCCGGACGTGGCGCGTCCGCGTGCCCGCCGTCGATGTCCATCCCGTCCCCCGGGCCAGCGAGTCCGGGACGCGCAAAGTCGGGGGCGCCGCGACCGGGCAGCAGCGAGGACAGGGCATCGTGCAGCGACAGGGAGGACATGACGGCACCCCGCGGTATGGCCCGGTCCGTCGGGCGGCAGTCGTTCCACGCTACGACGGCACTCGAGCGTCCGATACCCGGGGTCGACCCTAGGGGTATCCGCCTGGGGGACAAAAAAAACGGGAAACCGTGGTTCCCCGTTCAATCCGGCGAAGCCGGAGGACTGTGTTGTGGCCGGGACAGCCTAGCCCGCTCGGCCACCTGATGCAATACCTTAATTTCTATAAGGCAAGCTGTTGATCTAATTGGCGAGATTGAGGGAGTCGCGCTTGTGCCGCCGACGCTCGTCCCGCGGCTGGCGCCAGGCGTTGTCGAACAGGGCCGGTTCCCAGGAGCCATAGGTGGGGTTGGCCAGCATCCACCAACGCTCGCCGAACCAGGCCTGGTGGGCGTCCAGCAGGCCGGCCCGCGCCTGCGGCGTGTTCGTGGCCACCTCGACGAAATCGCCCAGCTGGTCGCCGAACTGCATCAGCACCCGGTACTGGCGTCCGGCAAGGCGGCGCCGGCACAGCTTTTCCGAGCCACGCTGCTCGCAGCCTTCCACCTGCATGCCGAGGCCGAGGAACACGCTGTCGTCCTTCACCGGCAGGCCGACGGCGCGCAGGTTGTCCAGGGTGGCCTGCTGCAGGTGCTGGGCGCGGTTGGACAGGTAGAGGATGGTCACGCCGGCGGCATGCGCGGCGCGCGCGAACTCGAGCACGCCGGGCACCGGCTCGGCCTTGCGCTCTTCCACCCAGGCGGCCCAGCTGTCGTCGTCGTACTCGCCGCCGCCGGCGACCAGGCGCGCCTGGTAGGGCGAGTTGTCGAGCACGGTCTCGTCGATGTCCACGATCACCGCGGGCGGCAGGCCCGCCAGCGGTGCGGCCTGCGCGCGCTCGGCCGGCGCCAGCGCGTCCCAGTCGGGATTCGCCAGCGCGGTATCGAGCCGTGCGGCGGCGGCCCGGTACAGGGAGATGGTGTTGGCGCGGTACTCGGCCGAGCGCTGCACCCACAGCACCGCGTTGAGGTTGTCGTCGGCACCGGCGGACGCGACCGTCGCGGTGGGCGCGGCGGGCTGCGGTTGCATCGAGGCGCAGCCGGCCACGGACAGCGCGGCGGTCAGGGTGGCGGCGAGGACGTGCGCGCGCATGCGGTCAACCTTGCATCTGGAACGGGAGGACGAGTGTAGCGAAGCGATGCGACCGGCTGGCGCGCTCAGTCGCCGAGCAGCGCGCGGATCGATGCGAAGCCGACGTTGGCGCGTTCGGCCTTGCGCGCCGCGTCGGCGACCGGATCGGCGCCGTCGCGCTGCAGCTCGGCCGCGGGCAGTTCGTCGAAGAACCGGCTCGGCGCGAGCCGGAGCTTGGCGCCCCAGCGCTGGGATTCGCGCGGATAGGACAGCCACAGCTGTTCCTTGGCGCGGGTGATGCCCACGTAGAGCAGGCGCCGCTCTTCGTCCAGCCGGCCCTCGTCGATGCTGGCCTCGTGCGGCAGGGTGTTGTCGTCCATGCCGACGATGAACACGTAGCGGAACTCCAGCCCTTTGGCCGCGTGCAGGCTCATCAGCCGCACCTGGTTGCCGGGTTCGCCCTTGTCGGCGTGCGAGAGCAGCGCCAGCTGCGCGGCCAGTTCGCCGGGGCCGGTGCCGCGCGCGCCGTCGAACCAGTCGGCCAGCTCGTCGAGGTTGCCGCGGCGGATGCGGAACAGCTCATCGCTCTTGCACTGCTCGCGCAGCATCGCCACCAGGCCGGAGCGTTCGTTGAGCGTGCGCACCAGGTCGGCCGGCGCCAGGTGCGCGGCGTCGCGGCGCAGCCCGCGCACGATGTCGGTGAACCCGCCCAGCGCGTTGGCCACGCGGGGCTGCAGCTGCTTGAGCAGGCCCATCGATTCGGCCGCGCGCGACAGCGGCAGCTGCGCGTGCCGGGCCATCTCCGCCAGCTTGGCCAGCGAGGCCGCGCCGATGCCGCGGCCGGGCGATTGCACGGCGCGCAGGAAGGCCGAATCGTCCTCGGGGTTGGCCAGCATGCGCAGCCAGGCCAGCGCGTCCTTGACCTCGCCCCGGTCGAGGAAGGCGGTGCCGCCGGAGAGATGGTAGGGAATGCGCAACAGCTGCAGCGCCTTCTCCAGCGCGCGCGACTGGTGGTTGCCGCGGAACAGGATGCAGAACTCGCCCCATTCGACCTTGCGCGCGGTGGCGATGAAGTGGATCTCGCCGGCCACGCGCTCGGCCTCGTGCGCGGCGTCGCGGCACTCCCAGATGCGGATCCGCTCGCCGTCGGCCTGCGCGCTCCACAGGGTCTTGGGATGCTCGTGCGGGTTGTTGGCGATCAGCGCGTTGGCCGCGCGCAGCACGCGGTTGGAGCAGCGGTAGTTCTGTTCGAGCTTGACCACCACCAGGTTGGGGTAGTCCCTGCCGAGCTGGGTGAGGTTCTCGGGGTTGGCGCCGCGCCACGCGTAGATGCTCTGGTCGTCGTCGCCCACGCAGGTGAAGTTGGCCTTGGGCCCGGCCAGCGCCTTGAGCAGGCGGTACTGCGCGTCGTTGGTGTCCTGGCACTCGTCCACCAGCAGGTAGCCGATGCGCTCGCGCCAGCCGGCGATGGCGTCTTCGTCGGTCTCCAGCAGCTGCACCGGCAGGCGGATCAGGTCGTCGAAATCGACCGCGTTGAAGGCCGCCAGGCGCTCCTGGTAACGCGCGTACAGCGAGGCCGCCTCGTGCTCGCGCGCGCTGCGCGCCGCCTCGCCCGCCTGTTCCGGGGACAGGCCCGCGTTCTTGATGTTCGACACCAGCGACTGCATCGCCTGCACCGCGTCGGGCTTGGCGCCGGGCATCAGGTCCTTCAACTGCGCCAGCGTGTCGTCGCTGTCGAAGATCGAGAAGCCCCGGCGCAGGCCCAGCTTGGCATGGTCGATCTGCAGGATCTTCAGCCCCAGCGCATGGAAGGTGCAGATGGTCAGGCCGTCGGCCGCGTCGCCACGGATGCGCTTGCCCACGCGCTCGCGCATCTCCTTGGCCGCCTTGTTGGTGAAGGTGATGGCGGCGATGCGCTTGGCCGGGTAGCGGCCGGACGCGATCAGGTGCGCGATCTTCTCGACGATCACCCGGGTCTTGCCGCTGCCGGCGCCGGCGAGCACGAGGAGGGGGCCGTCGCAGTGCGCGACTGCCGCGGATTGCTGGGGATTGAGGGACATCGGGCGGATGCTGGCGCGAGCCGGCAATTCTAGCCCACGGCGCGACTGCCGCTCCCCTTCGGTCGCGCGGACCCGCCGGTTGGCCGGCGGACCTGCCACCGGCGGTGGGCCCTGGCGGTCTAGAATTCCCCGATGGCCAAGCTCTACTTCTACTACTCGGCGATGAACGCCGGGAAGACCACCACGCTGCTGCAGTCGGCGCACAACTATCGCGAGCGCGGCATGCGCACGCTGATCATGACGCCGCGCCTGGACGATCGCGCCGGCAGCGGCACGGTCGCCTCGCGGATCGGCCTGCGGGCCGATGGCGTGCCGTTCGGGCGCGAGGACGACCTGCAGGCGCTGGTGGAACGCGACGTCGCGGCCAATGGACGGCTGCATTGCGTGCTGGTCGACGAGTCGCAGTTCCTCACCCGCGCGCAGGCCTGGCAGCTGGGCGAGGTGGTCGACGCGCTGCGCGTGCCGGTGCTCTGCTACGGCTTGCGCACCGATTTCCGCGGCGAACTGTTCGAGGGCAGCCAGTACCTGCTGGCCTGGGCCGACGAGATCAGCGAGATCAAGACCATCTGCCACACCGGCAGCAAGGCCACGATGACCGTGCGGGTGGACGAACAGGGATTCGCGGTCAGCGAAGGTCCGCAGGTGGAGATCGGCGGCAACGAGCGCTACGTGTCGGTCAGCCGTGCCGAGTTCAAGCGGATCTCGCGCGGCGAGGGAAGGATCGAGCCGCTGCAGCAGCCGCTCCCGCTGGGCTGATCAGCGCGTCGCCGGTCCGCCGCGGCCGCCCAGGCAGGCGGCGTGCAGGCGATCGATCTCGCGCGACAGGGCGCCACCCTCTGGCCGCGCCTGCGCGACCTGGGCCTGCAGCGCCTGCAGGTCG
>JAEXTE010000173.1 GCA_023453655.1 Pseudomonadota bacterium | reverse complement strand
GCAGCGAGGAGAACGACTACTTCCTGCGCGCGTTCGAGGCGCTGGGCGTGGACGAGGCCGCGCGCACTGCCCCTCCGGACGCCGCGCCCACCGCCGGCTTCAAGGCGCTGATGCGCGAGGCCGCGGCGACGCGCTCGTATGCCGCCGCGCTGGCGGTGCTCAACGTCGCCGAAGGCCTGTACCTGGACTGGGCGCAGCGCGCGCCGCGGCCGCTGCCCGCCGGTTTCGTGCACGCCGAGTGGATCACCCTGCACGACAACCCGTTCTTCGAGGACTTCGTCGCCTTCCTGCGCCGCGAACTCGACCGCGTCGGCCCGGCCGAGGAAGCACTGGCGCGCGACTTCTTCGCCCGTACGGTGGCGCTGGAGCTGGCGTTCTTCGACGCCGTGTACGCGGAGGCCGGCTGATGTCCCTGCTCGAACGCCTCAAGCAGGCGGCCGCCGCCGACTGGAACGCCTATGTCGACCACGCCTTCGTGCGGGGCCTCGGCGACGGCAGCCTGCCGGCCGACTGCTTCCGCCATTACCTGGTGCAGGACTACCTGTTCCTGATCCAGTTCGCGCGCGCGCACGCGCTGGCCGCGTGCAAGTCCCGCAGCCTGTCCGACATGCGCGCGGCCAAGGACGGGCTGGCCGCGATCGTGGACGTGGAAATGCACCTGCACCTGCGCCTGTGCGAACGCTGGGGCCTGTCGGCCGCCGACGTGGAGGCCACGCCGGAGCACGCCGCGACCGTCGCCTACACGCGCTGGGTGCTGGACATCGGCATGTCCGGCGACCTGCTCGACCTGCAGGTCGCGCTGACCCCCTGCACCCAGGGCTATGCCGAGATCGGACGACGGCTGGCGCCGGCCGGCGCGACCGCGCTCGCTCCGGACCACCCCTACCGCGAATGGATCGCGGAATACGCCGGCGACGCGTTCCAGGCCGTGGCGGCAGGCGCGAGCGCGTGGCTGGACGACCTCGACCGGCGCTACGGCAGCCAGGCGCGGTTCCCCGAACTGGTGGCGATCTTCGCCAAGGCCGCGCGCCTGGAGGCCGGCTTCTGGCAGATGGGCCTGGACGCGCGCTGACCCTCTTGCGCGCTGCCGGGGTGGATTGGAAGAATCCGCGTCCCTGTCCGTCCCGCGCCCCTCCGATGCCCCACCCCTGCCTGAGCTGTGGCGCCTGCTGTACGCAGTTCCGGGTGGCCTTCCACTGGATGGAATCGGACGAGTTCAGCGAAGGCGGCGTGCCTGCCGTCCTGACCGAGCGCCTGGACGCGCACCGGCTGTGCATGCGCGGCACCTACAGCACGCCCGTGCACTGCGTGGCACTGGACGCGCGCATCGGCGAATACTCGCGCTGCACGATCCATCCCAACCGGCCGTCGGTCTGCCGCCAGGTGGACGCCTCCTGGGAGTACGGCGCACCGAGCGCCCAGTGCGACAAGGCGCGCCGGGCGCACGGCCTGGCGCCGCTCACGCTCGCCGACTGGCGCTGGCGCGACGCCGCCGACAACGACGACTGCCCCGACGACAACGGCAGCAGCCCGCCCACGCCGCGTCTGCCGCCGGTGGCGGCCTGAGCGACGCGGCGCTTCGGCGTCGCCGCGCCGGCGAGCGGCTACAGCGGGTGGCGCTCGAGGAAGGCGCGCACCGCCGGCACCAGCACCTCGTGTTTGTCCTCGAGCACGTAATGGCCGGCGTCGTCGAAGGCCATCACCTCGGCATCGGGCAGGTCGCGGCGGAAGCGCGCCAGGAAATGGTGGTCGAATACGAAGTCCTTCAGCCCCCAGCCGATGAAGGCGGGCCGGTCCGCGTAGCCGGGCAGCGCGCGGCCCGCCGCCTCGAGCAGCGGCCAGGCGCGGTCGGCGGGCGACAGCGGGATGTCCTGCATGAAGCGCACCGTGGAGATGCGGTTCTTCCACGAGTCGTAGGGCGCCACGTAGGCGCGGCGCACGTCGGCGGGCATGCGCCGCTCCACGCCCAGCCAGGACGCGCCGGCGGAAAACGCGTTGAAGCCACGGATCGCCAGTTCGCCGACGTTGTAGTCGCGACCCAGCGCGATCTGCCAGGGCATCGCCTTGTCCGCCGGCATCGGGAACGCGGCGGTATTGAGCACCACCAGCCGGCGCACCTGCGGCATGCACGAGAGCGCCCAGCCGAAGCCGATCATTCCGCCCCAGTCGTGCACCGCCAGGGTCACGGGTCCGTCCACGCCCAGATGCGCGAGCAGCGCCTGCAGATCGTCCACCCGCGACTGCAGCGTGTAGTCGTAGCGCGGCAGCGCGCGGTCCGCGTCGTCGGGTTTGTCGGACAGGCCCATGCCGATGTGGTCGGGCACGATGCAGCGGTAGCGGTCGCGCAGCCCGCGCACCAGGTGGCGCCAGTAATAGCTCCACGACGGGTTGCCGTGGACCATGACCACGACCTCGCCCTCGCGCGGGCCTTCGTCGAGGTAGTGCATGCGGATGCCCGGCCGCACTTCGAGGTGGTGGCTGGCGAAGTCGTAGTCGGGAAAGCGCACGGGACAGGTCGCGGAGTTCGGGCGCGCATTGTAAGCGGCGGCTCGCGCGGGCCGGCCACGCTCACATGGCTGAACAGGCCCGGCCCTGTCGGGCCTGCCCCCTCCGGTATGCTGGCACGATGATCCCCACCCCCCTTCCTATTCCGGCGGCGCCCGGCCCCGGTCCCGCGCATGCGCGCCTGCGGGCCGCCACTGCGGAACTGCACGCCGGGATCGACGGGCTGTTCGGCAATGGTCTCGATTCGCCGGGCCATTACCGGCGTTACGTGCTGGGCATGCACCGTTTCACGGTGGACTTCGAGATCGCCACCGATGCGCTGCCGCAGCAGTCGGCCTGGCTGGCGAACGATCTGACCTGGCTGGCGCTCGATCCCCTGGCCGCACAGGGCGTGCAGCACACGGCTGCGGACGCTGCCACGCGGCTGGGCTGGCGCTACGTCATGGCCGGCAGCAGCATGGGTGCGCGCGGGCTGCTGCGCGATGCGCGGCGCCTGGGCCATGGCGAGGGCCGGGGTGCGACCTTCCTGTCGCGGCACGCGGCCTCGGACGATTGGGCCCGCCTGCGCGCGTCCCTGCAGGCCTTCGATGCGGACGATGCGCCACGCATGGCCAGCGCGGAGGCCGGCGCGCGCGCGGCGTTCGCGCTGGTGCGCACCTGCTTCGAACGCAGCTTCGACCGCATCCCTTCCACTTCCGAGACCGCAACTGCCGATGACCCCTGAACTGGAACGCGCCCTGCAGACCTGCGCCAGCGAACCGATCCACCTGTCCGGCGCCATCCAGCCCCACGGCTACCTGATCAGCTGCCGCCTGCCCGACTGGTCGATCCACCACGTCTCGGCCAACATCGAGGCGCTGACCGGCGCGGCGCCGGAGGACATGCTGCGCCACTCGCTGCGCGAGTTCATCACCGGCGACGTCATCCAGACCATCGCCGAGACCGTGGGCTTCGCCGATCCGGGCGCGCCCGCGCAGCGCGCCGCGGTGGCCAACATCGGCCCGATGGCCACGCTGTGCGAAGTCAGCGTGCACGCCATCGACGGACTGGTCCACATCGAGATCGAACCGCAGCAGCGCGGCGCCGGCGACCGTTCGCCGACCGTGGTGG
>JAEXTE010000166.1 GCA_023453655.1 Pseudomonadota bacterium | reverse complement strand
GAGCGTCTCGAAGCAGAACGTCTCGAAGCAGAACGTCTCGAAGCGGAACGTCTCGAAGCCGAACGCGTCGAAGCAGAGCGACTGGAAGCCGAGCGCCTCGAAGCCGAGCAGCACGAAGCCGAAGCCGAAGCCGTGAAACCGGAGCCGGAGGTCGAAGTCGCCGACGCCGACGACGCGGTCGCCCACGACGAAGCGCCCGTTGCCGAGTCGGCGGCGGAACTCCAGCCGTCCGTGCCCGCCGGCGTCGACGCGGCCGTGGCCGCACTGCTGGCCCGCGTGCTGGCCAGCGACGATCCCGACGAGCCGTTCGACACCTCGCGCCTGGACATCGAGCTGCTCGACATCTTCCTGGAGGAAAGCGGCGATCTGCTCGACCATGCCGACACGGCACTGACGCAGCTGCGCGAGTCCCCGGATTCGCGCGAACCGCTGATCGCGCTGCAGCGCGACCTGCACACGCTCAAGGGCGGTGCACGCATGGCCGGCGTCTTCACCATCGGCGAACTCGGCCACGCGATGGAGTCGATGCTCGAAGCGGTGGTCGAACAGCGCTGCGAACTCGACCGGACCGGGATCGGCCTGCTCGAAGGCGGCTTCGACCGCCTGCATGCCATGGTCACGCGGGTTGCCGAGCGGCGTGCGATCGACATGCCGCAGGCGCTGATCGACGCGTTCAACGCGCTGGCCCGCGGCCGCCCGCTGCTGGCCGCGGAGGCGACGCCAGAGCCGGCCGCTGCACAGAAGCCCGAGCTGGCGCCGCTGTCCACGCCCATCAACGACCTCGGTGCCGACGACGACACGGCGATCCGTGCGCCGCAGGAACAGGTGCGCATCCGCGCCGACCTGCTCGACCGCCTGGTCAACTACGCGGGCGAGGTGGCGATCTACCGCGCCCGCCTGGAACAGCAGCTCGGCGCGTTCCGCTCGGCGATGAACGAGATGGAGCAGACCAATACGCGTCTGCGCGACCAGCTGCGCCGCCTTGAAATCGAAACCGAGGCCCAGATCATCGCGCGCTACCAGCGCGAGGGCGACGCCGGCGACGCCAGCTTCGACCCGCTGGAGCTCGACCGCTTCTCGACCCTGCAGCAGCTTTCGCGCGCGCTGGGCGAATCTGCGGCCGACATGACCAGCCTGCAGCAGACGCTGGACGACCTGACGCGCCAGTACGAAACCCTGCTGCTGCAGCAGTCGCGGGTGAGTTCGGACCTGCAGGAAGGCCTCATGCGTACGCGCATGGTGCCATTCGACGCGCTGGTGCCGCGCCTGCGCCGCGTGCTGCGCCAGGCCGCGTCGGATACCGGCAAGCAGGTGCAGCTCAAGCTCGACGGCTCCCAGGGCGAGCTCGACCGCAACGTGCTCGAACGCATGACCGCGCCGCTGGAGCACATGCTGCGCAACGCGGTCGCGCACGGCATCGAATCCCCCGAGCGCCGCCGCGAGGCTGGCAAGGGCGAGGAGGGCACGGTCCGCATCGCGGTGCGCCGCGAGGGTTCGGAAGTCGTGCTGGAGATCGGCGACGACGGGTCCGGCCTCGACCGCGGCGCGATCCGCCGCCGCGCCGAGGAACGTGGCCTGGTGCG
Organism: Pseudomonadota bacterium; assembly: GCA_023453655.1. Classification (GTDB taxonomy): domain Bacteria; phylum Pseudomonadota; class Gammaproteobacteria; order Xanthomonadales; family Xanthomonadaceae; genus Luteimonas; species Luteimonas composti. Next base: position 9,239 of record JAEXTE010000166.1, on the reverse strand, counting down.
CGCCGACGCCGTGCTCAGCGACGGCGATCTGGACGCGCTGATCTTCGAACCCGGCTTCTCCACCGCCGACGAGGTCAGCCGCCTGGCTGGCCGCGGCGTGGGCATGGACGTGGTCGCCAGCGAAGTGCGCCAGCTCGGCGGCTCGCTCGACATCTCCACCCGGCGCGGCCAGGGCACCAGCTTTACCCTGCGGCTGCCGCAGACGCTCGCGGTCACCCAGGCGGTGTTCGTCCGCATCGGCGAGACCCAGTTCGCGGTGCCGATCGCCTCGGTCCGCGGCGTGGGCCGCATCGAACGCGATCGCCTGGCTTCCGGCGATGCGAGCTACAGCTACGGCGGCGAGGAGTACGCGCTGCACGACCTCGGCCTGCTGGTCGGACATGCGCCGGCGCGTGCCGACGGCCACCTGCAGATGCCGCTGCTGCTGGTCCGCTCCGGCGAACTGCGCGCCGCGGTCGCGGTGGACGAGATCATCGGCAGCCGCGAAATCGTGGTGAAGCCGGTCGGTCCGCAGGTCGCTTCGATCCCGGGCATCTTCGGCGCCACCATCATGGGCGACGGCAGCGTCGTGGTGATCCTCGACGTCGCCCCGCTGGCCCGCCGCCACGCCGTGTTGCCGCGCGATACGGCGCCCGAGCCGCAGGCCGAACGCCGCCGCGTGCCGCTGGTGATGGTGGTCGACGACTCGGTGACGATGCGCAAGGTCACCGGCCGCGTGCTGGAACGCCACAACCTCGAGGTGCTCACGGCGAAGGACGGCATCGACGCGCTCGAGCGGATGGAGGAACGCGTGCCCGACCTGATGCTGCTCGACATCGAGATGCCGCGCATGGACGGCTACGAGCTGGCCCGGCAGATGAAGGCCGACCCGCGCCTGCGCGACGTGCTGATCATGATGATCACCTCGCGTACCGGCGAGAAGCACCGCCAGCGCGCCTTCGACCTGGGCGTGGACCGCTACCTGGGCAAGCCTTACCAGGAGCCGGAACTCATGCGCAACGTGCACGAACTGCTGAAGGTTTCGCATGGCCGCGAGTGAGGCCACGCCCCGCGTCGCGCTGCTCGCCCGCGCCGGAGAAGCCTGCGAGCGCATCGCCCAGGCGCTGCGCGATGCGGGCGCCGAACTGGTGCTGGTGGCCGACCCGATGCAGGCCGGCAGCGACGAGGTCCGCCGGGCACAGCCGCAGGCGGTGCTGGTGGCGCTGGAGCCGGCGATCGAGGACGCGATCGAACGCTACGAGGACGTGCTCGCCGATCCGGCCTACATGGTGATCTTCGAGGAGGCCGAGCAGGCCGCGCAGCGCAGCGGCTGGGATGCCGCGCGCTGGCTGCGCCACCTCTCGGCCAAGCTGCACCGCCACGACGACGTGCTCCCGGCCGGCGCCGAGCCGCCCGACGAGGTGCAACTCACCGCCGAACCGATGCCGGCGCAGTCGCCCCGCGTCGATTTCGACGATGCGATCGTCGCGCTGACCGACGAAGCCCAGGACCGTGCCGACGACGTGCCGCCCGACGGGCTGGAAGGCCTGCACGGGGCGGCCCCGCAGGGCCTGCCGACGGATCTGGAACTCGAGCCGCTGGCCGCGCCGGAGCTGTCCGCGCCCGCGGCCGACGCAACTGCCGCGGCAGGGGAGGCCCCGGTCGCCCTGGTGCTGGAGCCAGCGTTGGACGACAACGCCGCGATCGAGTGGGGCGGTACGCCGCTGGACCTGGTGCCGGACGGCGCCGACGGCGCGCTGGAGGCCACGGCCGTCTCCGATATCCCGGTGGAGTCGGACTCCGACATGCCGACCCTGTCGCTCGACGACGCAGGCGACGGACTGGATGCGCTGGCGTTCGATCCGGAACGCTTCAGCCGCGCCGGCCAGGCGGAAGGGGAAGCCGGCGGGATCGAGGAATTCCTGGCCGCCCAGATCGCCCGGACGCCCGACGCGGTCCAAGCCGACGCGGCGGTCGAAGCGCAGCAGGCCGGCGCCGCAGTCGATGCCGATCCCGCGCCGTCGGTGACCGGCCCGCGGGTGGATTTCTCCAGCCTCAGCCTGGTCGAGGACGACCACGTGCCCGCCACGCGGGCTGCGCCGGCGAAGTCGGCGCCCACGTTCGACCTGGAATCGCTGGGCGCTGGCCTGTCGCTGGTCGACCCGGACAGCTACGGCCACGGCAAGCGTCCCGGCCTGGTGCTGATCGAGGCCGGCCTGGGCGGCCCCGATGCGGTGCGCCAGCTGCTGGCCGCGCTGCCTGCCGGCTTCTCCAAGCCGATCCTGATCCGCCTCGCGCTGGAAGGCGGGCGTTACGACCGCCTGGTCAAGCAGATGACCCGTGCGACCACGGCCCCGGTCGAGGTGGCCGAGTCCGGCGCCCGCGCCGCCGAGGGCAGCATCTATTTCGTCCCGCCGGGACTGGGCATCCGCCCCGCCGGCGCCGGCTGGGCGTTCGAGGCCGGCGAGACGCTGGATCCCGCGTCGCTGCCCGCCGACGACAGCGCAGTGGTCTTCCTCAGCGGCGCCGATGTCGCGCTGGTGCCGCCGGTCGCGGGCGGGCAGTGGGCCGGCCTGGTGCTCGGGCAGACGCCGGACGACGGCTGCTACGACCCCGCGGCCGCCCGCGCGGCGATCGAGGCCGGGGCTTCCCCGGGCAGTCCCGCCGAACTGGCCGGGCGGCTGCTGGCGCGCTGGCCGGCGACGGGCGGGAACCCCCACACCGATCCGGACGGAACGCCGTGATGACTACCGCCACCTCCGACATCCGCGCCGTGCTGATCCAGACCGAAGCCGCGCGCCTGCTCCTGCCCAACGCCACGATTTCCGAGGTCTTGTCCTACGCCGAGCCCGACCCGATCGACAACGCGCCGGACTGGCTGCTGGGCACCATCCGCTGGCGCGGCTGGCGCCTGCCGCTGGTGGCGTTCGCGCCTTTCAGCGGGCAGGGTCCCGAGCAGGGCAGCCTCGGCCACAAGGTGGTGGTGCTCAAGACGCTCGGCGGACAGGCGACCATGCCGTACTTCGCCCTGCTCAGCCGCGGCTTCCCGCGCCTGGTGACCGTCTCGCGCGATCGCATGCTCGACGATGCGGAAGGGCAGGCGCTGGCTCCCGGCGTACGCGCCCAGGTGCGCTTCAACGACGAGCCGGCCCTGGTGCCCGACATCGACGGCATCGAACTGGCCCTGCGCGGCGCCCTGGCCGCCTGATTCTCAGGCGCGCAGGTCGCCGTACAGCGCCTGCAGCGCGGCGATCGCCGCCAGCCCCGCGGTCTCGGGGCGCAGGAGGCGCGGGCCCAGGCGCAAGCCTTCGAAGCCCGCGGCGCGCAGGTGTTCGCGATCGCGAGGCGCCCAGCCGCCCTCCGGCCCGATCGCCAGCGCGACGTGACCGCCGGCCGCGTGCGCGGCATCCGACAGCGTGGTCAGCGCATGGTCCCCCTGCGGGTCGAGGGTGAGCCGCAGGCCGGCATCCGGCACCGCGTCGGCGATCCGTGCGATGTCGAGCGGTTCGGCCAGCGCGGGCAGGCGCGCGCGGCCGCACTGGCCGCAGGCCGAGGTGACCACGCCGCGCCAGTGCGCCAGGCGCTTGGCCAGGCGCGCACCGTCCAGCCGCACCTCGGTGCGCTCGGCGTCGACCGGCACGATCGCCGCGACCCCCAGTTCGGTGGCCTTCTGCAGGATCAGGTCCATCTTCTCGCCGCGCGCGATGCCCTGGACCAGGGTGATGCGCAGCGGCGATTCGGTCTCCACCACCCGGCGCTCCATCACCTCCACGACGCCCCCGCGCTTGTCGGCCTTCGTCAGCACGACCTCGTAGTCGTGGCCATCGCCGTTGAACAGCATGCAGCGGTCGCCTACGCGCAGCCGCAGCACGCGAAGCAGGTGGCTGGACGCCTCTTCCGGCAAGGCCAGGTGGACGCCCGGAGCAAGCGGCAGGTCGACGTAGCTGCGGGTCACGCGCATGGGCTGGAGCCGTCGGGAAGGGAAAGGTGGATGCGGCGCTGCGGGGCGAAAGGCTTCCGGCTCATGCCGTCGCCGCTTCGATCGCCGAACCGGTGACCGCAGCCAGCAGCTCCAGCTGCGCATCGTCGATGCAGTAGGGCGGCATCCAGTAGAGCACGTCGCCGAGCGGGCGCAGCAGCACGCCGCGCTCAAGCGCGTGCCGGTAGGCGTGCAGGCCGATCCGCCGCGACGGCTCGAACGGCGTGGCCCTGCGGCCGCCTTCGCACAGTTCGATCGCCAGGATCATCCCGGTCTGGCGCACGTCGGCCACGTGCGGCAGCGCGGCCAGCGGCGTGGCGAGCGTCGCCATGCGCTCGGCCGTGCGGCGGTTGCGCGCGAGCACGTCGTCGGCCGCGAAGATGTCGAGCGAGGCCAGCGCCGCCGCGCAGGCCAGCGGATTGCCCGTGTAGCTGTGCGAATGCAGGAAGGCGCGCTCGCGCGAGTCGTCGAGGAAGCCTTCGTAGATCGCGTCCGTCGCCAGCACCGCGGCCAGCGGCAGGAAGCCGCCGGTCAGGCCCTTGGACAGGCACAGCAGGTCGGGCTGGATGCCGGCCTGCTCGCAGGCGAACATCGTACCGGTGCGGCCGAAGCCGACCGCGATCTCGTCGGCGATCAGGAAGATGCCGTGAACGTCGCACAGTTCGCGCACGCGGCGCAGGTAGGCGGGATGGTGCATGCGCATGCCGCCCGCGCACTGCACCAGCGGCTCGAGCACCAGCGCGCAGATCTCGCCGGCATGCTCGTCGAGCAGGTGCGCGAGCGCGTCGGCCGCATCCTCGGCGCAGGCTTCGGCGCTCTGGCCCTCGCGCGCCAGGAAGGCGTCGGGCGAGGGCGCGAACACCGCTTCCATCAGCAGCGGCGCGTAGATGCGCCGGTACAGCGGGATGTCGCCGACCGACAGCGCGCCGATGGTCTCGCCGTGGTAGCCGTTCTGCAGCGCCACGAACTTCGTCCGGCGCGGTTCGACGCCGCGGTTGCGGAACCAGTGGAACGCCATCTTCAGCGCGACCTCGATCCCGGCCGAGCCGTTGTCGGCATAGAACACCCGCGACAGGCGGGCGCGACCGGCCTGGCGCGGGGCGATGGCCAGCAGGCGTTCGGCCAGCTCCACCGCGGGCGGATGCGAACAGCCGGCCAGGATCACCTGCTCCAGGGTCGTTGCCTGGCGGGCGATCGCCGCGGCGATGCGCGGTTCGGCATGGCCGTGCAGGTTCACCCACCAGCTGCTCACCGCGTCCAGCGTGCGGCTGCCGTCGTGGCCCACCAGCCAGGCTCCGTCGCCGCGCGCGACCGGCAGCAGCGGCATCACGTCCGGGTGTTCGCGCATCTGCGTGCAGGGGTGCCAAAGCACCGCCAGGTCGCGCGACCGCCAGCGACCGGCCTCGTCTAGAATGGAGCCATCGTGATTCGACATGCCTCCATTATCGCCCGTGGTCCGTCCGGGGCGGCGCCATGAGTCGCCGTCTGCCGACGATCCATGGCGTCACCGAGCACGACGCCGGCCCGTACCGGCTCGAGCGGCTGGATCTGGAGTTCAGCAACGGCGAGCGCCGCCAGTTCGAGCGCCTGCGCGGCCGCGGCCACGGCGCGGTGGCGGTGGTGCCGCTGCTCGACGAGGACACCGTGCTGCTGGTACGCGAATACGCCGCCGGCCTGCACCGTTACGAGCTCGGCCTGGTCAAGGGACGTATCGACGCCGGCGAGACGCCGCTGCAGGCGGCCGACCGCGAGCTCAAGGAAGAAGCCGGTTACGGCGCGCGCCGGCTGGACGTGGTGCGCACGCTGACCCTGGCGCCGGTGTACATGAGCCACGAGACCACGGTGGTGCTGGCCCGCGACCTCTATCCCGAGCGACTGCCGGGAGACGAGCCCGAGGAACTCGAAGTGGTGCCCTGGCGCTTCGATGCGCTGGACGAACTGGCCCTGCGCGAGGACTTCTCCGAAGGCCGTTCGATCGCCGCGCTGGTCGCCGCGCGCGAATACCTGCGGCGCGAAACGAATGGCTGAGGCACGCGCCCCGATCGCCGCCGACCTGCGCGAGGGCGTGATCGCCATCGCCGGGGCCGCATCCGAGGCGATCCTGCGGGTGTACGAGGCCGGTTTCGAGGTCGAGCACAAGGCCGACGCGAGCCCGCTCACCCAGGCCGACCTCGCCGCGCACCACTGCATCGTCGACCGCCTGGCCGCGCTCACCCCCGAGATCCCGGTGCTGTCCGAGGAATCGGCGGACCTGGTCGACACCGCCACCCGCCGCGGCTGGCGCCGGCTGTGGCTGGTCGATCCGCTCGACGGCACCCGCGAGTTCGTCAAGCGCAATGGCGAGTTCACCGTCAACATCGCGCTGATCGAGGACGGCGTGGCGACCTTCGGCGTGATCCAGGCGCCAGTCACCGGCACCCTCTGGCACGGCGCACCGGGCCAGGGCGCGTGGCTGCGCGACGTGCGTGGCGAGCGGCCCCTGCGCACGCGCGCACCGGCGGCTTCGCCGCTGAGCGTGGCCGCCAGCCGCTCGCACCGCGACTCGCGCACCGAGGCGGTGATGGCGCGCATGGGCGAAGTGGAGCCCGTCGGGCTCGGGTCGTCGCTCAAGTTCTGCCGCATCGCCGAAGGCGGGATGGATGTGTACCCGCGCTTCGGCCCGACCAGCGAGTGGGACACGGCTGCCGGCCAGGCGATCCTGGAAGGCGCGGGCGGGCTGCTGCTCGATCCGCGGGGGCGCGCGTTCCGCTACAACCAGCGCGACACCCTGCTCAACGGCGAATTCATCGCGCTGGGCGATCCCGGCCTGCCCTGGCGCACATGGCTGGCGGACTGATGGTTGCGGCGGCGCGCGGCATCGGCGCGCACCGCGCCTGCGGGAGCCTGCGGTGAGCGGCGGCCGCGCCGTGCGCGAACTGCTTGCGATCATGGAGCGCCTGCGCGATCCAGACGGTGGCTGTCCCTGGGACCTCGAGCAGGACTTCTCGACGATCGCGCCCTACACGATCGAGGAAGCCTACGAAGTCGCCGACGCGATCGACCGCGGCGACCTGCCCGCGCTCAAGGACGAACTGGGCGACCTGCTGCTGCAGGTCGTGTTCCATGCGCGGATGGCGCAGGAGCAGGGCGCGTTCGATTCGGCGACGTGGTCGCGGCGATCTGCGACAAGATGGTGCGGCGCCATCCGCATGTGGTCGGCGACCGGCGCGTGCCTGATGCGCAGGCGCAGACCGCCAGCTGGGAAGCGATCAAGCGCGCCGAGCGGGAAGCCGCGGGCGATGCCGACACCTCGGCCCTGGCCGGCATCTCGCGCGGACTGCCGGAGTGGCAGCGCGCGGTGAAGCTGCAGGCGCGCGCGGCGCGGACCGGCTTCGACTGGCCGGGCCCGCAGCCGGTGATCGACAAGCTGCACGAGGAGATCGACGAGGTCCGCGCCGAGTTCGCCGCCGTGGCGGCGGCGCCGGACGATGCGCGGGCGCAGGCGCGGCTGCAGGAGGAGATCGGCGACCTGCTGTTCGTGGCCGCCAACCTGGCGCGACATGCCAAAGTCGACGTGGGCGCCGCCCTGCGCGGGGCCAACCACAAGTTCGAGCGCCGCTTCCGGGCGATGGAGGCCCTCGCCGCGGCCGATGGCACGACGCTGGCCGGACTGCCGCTCGAGCGCCAGGAAGCCTACTGGAACCGGGTCAAGGCCGAAGGCGGCTGAGTCCCGGGCGATGGGGAGCAGCGGGCCGGCGCCCGCGCCGGAGGGGGACGCGCAACGCCATGAAAACCCTGCTGCTGTTCGTCGCCACCGCCATCGCCGAGATCGTCGGCTGCTATCTGCCCTGGCTGTGGCTGCGCAAGGGCGGCAACGCCTGGCTGCTGTTGCCGGCGGCCGCCAGCCTGGCACTGTTCGTGTGGCTGCTGAGCCTGCATCCCACCGCGTCCGGGCGCGTGTATGCGGCCTACGGCGGGGTCTACGTCAGCGTCGCACTGGCCTGGCTGTGGTGGGTGGACGCAGTGCGGCCGACCCGCTGGGACCTGCTCGGCGCCGCGTTGTGCCTGCTGGGCATGGCGGTCATCATGTTCTCGCCCAGGCCCGCCTGACCGGAGGACGCCCATGCGCCGCTTCGCCAGCTTCCGCGAGTTCTATCCGTTCTACCTGGACGAGCACGCCAACCGCACGTCGCGGCGGCTGCACTTCATCGGCAGCTGCGGCGCGCTGGCGCTGGTGGCCGTCGCGATCGCCACGCGCAATGCCTGGTGGCTGCTGGCTGCGCTGGTCTGCGGCTACGCCTTCGCCTGGGTAGGGCACTTCTTCTTCGAGAAGAACCGTCCGGCCACCTTCCGCCACCCGTTCTATTCCTTCGCCGGCGACTGGGTGATGTTCAAGGACATCCTGGCCGGCAGGATCCGTTTCTGACGCCGCCACGCAGAAGCTGTTCGCATCGGGCGACACCCTGGTGGATGCCGTCCGGGCGGGGCGGATGCAGGGGATGCATGCGCGCTGGATAGTCATCCCGAGTCGTACGGAATCAGCGCAGAGCGTGTCGATGCGCCCGATGGTGCGGATGGCCTATGTCGTGGCGTGATCCAGGACCCGATGCTGGTGGACGTGCAGGCGACGGTGTCGACCTGGCCGATCCTCCCTAGGCCAGATAAAACACGTCGCGCTCGGGAATCTCACATTCTCCAGGCTGGACGCTGGGCCTGCCTGGAATCGGATCGGGATTCCAGGACCTGCTGGAGCGCTGTCGGACTGCCAGCGGGCCTGCAGGCGGATCAACCGCCGCCGCAGATGGATCGGGCAGTTCGACCTCGACACGATGCTCGACCGCCGCGCGGAATGGCGCACTGCCTGGGTGAAATCGAGGCGGCGCTGGCGAAGGCAGGGATTTCACGAAACGGAGCAGGCCGTCATGGGGTCCACGACGCGGTCGGAGTCGATCCGCGCGGTCGCGGATCCGTTGCCGGCTCACGAGGTGCCGCGCAGCGGGTCGGCTGCGCCGGCCGACCCTCCTTCCGCCGCGCCCGATCCGGAGCGGGGTCGAGGCTAGTCCAGGAAGATCAGCCAGGCCGCCACCACGATCAGGCCGAAGCCGGCCCAGTGGTTCCACTTCAGCGGCTGGCCCAGGTACCAGGCCGAGAAGCCCGCGAACACCAGCAGGGTGATCACCTCCTGCATGCCCTTGAGCTGGGGTGCGGAATAGACGGCCGAACCGATGCGGTTGGCCGGCACCATCAGGCAGTACTCGAAGAAGGCGATGCCCCAGCTGACCAGAATCACCGTCATCAACGG
>JAEXTE010000128.1 GCA_023453655.1 Pseudomonadota bacterium | reverse complement strand
CCGGCCCCCGCCGATGCCCCGCCGCGGGTGGCCGGGGCGGCGACGGCGGGCGCCCAACGACCGGCTGGCAGCGCGCTGGTGCAGACGGCCGAACCCGGGGCGACGCCGCCGGCGGACTCCGATAGCGTCGAACCTGCGCGCCGGACAGAAGCGGCGACCGTGGCCGACGGCGAACCCGGGGCCGCGCCTCCCGCGCTGCCGGGCGCCCTGCTGGCCAGGCGCGACGGCGCACCCGCCGCCTGCATCCACGGCACCATCGCGCTGCGCGACGAGAACGGTTGGCAGCAGCAGCTGGAGAACGACGCGCCCGTGGCCTGCGTGGAGGCGCCGGTCACCGCGCGATAGCGCTCAGGTGCGGCGCCGGAGGGTGACGGTCGAGGTGCCGGTCGCCTGGCCTTCGGCCCCGTAGCGGCGCTCGGCGAACAGCACGCCGCCGTCGCCCACCAGCACCACGCTGCTGCAGCGCGTGCCGTAGCGCGGGTCGAGCACGAACGGCGGCGAGAGCATGCGCTCGAGCTCGAGGCCGACGCCGGTATCGGGCAGCGCGGGGTCGGGCGCGCGCGTGGTGTCGCGCAGTGCGGCGAACAGCGGTTCGATGGCGTCCGCGTCGGGCTGCGCGATATCGGCCAGCGGCGAGTCGAGCCAGGCCTGCAGGGTCCGCGTGGCGAACACGCCCTTGGGCCAGGGCGCATCGAACGGGCCGTTGGACATGGCGTGCAGGCCGGGCGCGACCGGTCGCGCGTCGAACGCCGGATGGTTGGTCGCGCACAGGAGCTGCTCGCCATCGTGCACGAGCAGGTTGAATCGGCCGTAGTCGCCGGCCTGGGCGGCGAGCGATGCGGCAAAGCCTGCGGCATCGCCATCGCCGCGGACGAAGTCGCGCACCAGCCAGCCGCGCGAGCGCGCCGCGGCTTCGGCAGCCAGGCCCGCGCGCACGTTCGTGACCGCGGCCAGGCGGCCATCCGCCCGCGCCTGCAGCCAGCCGCCGCCCTGGACCAGGTCGCGGCCGCCGTAGACGTGCGGTGCCTCCGGATCGCCACCTGCGGGTGCCGACGGTCGCGCATGCGCCTCGTCGCGGTTGGCGAGCAGGGCCAGCGGCCAGCGCCGGTGCGCCCGCCAGGCGATGGCGATCAGGCACATCGCGAGCAGTCCGGCCGCCGCGAGACCGCCGCCCCAGCGCGGCGCATCGCGGATTACCAGCAGGCGCGGCTCGGTCATGTCCTCGATGGCGTACTTCACGCCTTCGCGGCCGAGCCCGGACTGCTTCACCCCGCCGTAGGGCATGTTGTCGACGCGGAAGCTCGGCACGTCGCCGACCACGACCCCGCCGACTTCAAGCCGGTCCCAGGCGCGCATGGCGTGATCGAGGCGGGCGGTGAACACGCCCGCCTGCAGGCCGAAGTCGCTGGCGTTGACGGTGTCGAGCGCCGCGTCGAAATCGTCGAAGGCCTGCAGGCAGGCGACCGGGCCGAACACTTCCTGGCGGTAGAGGTCGCTGCCGGCCGGCACGTGTTCCATCAGCGTGGCCGGGAGCATGTTGCCCTCGCGCGGGCCACCGGCCAGGCGCTTGGCGCCGCCCTTGCGCGCGGCCTCGACCCAGCCCTCGATGCGCCTGGCCGCTGCCTCGTCGATCACCGGCCCGATGAAGGTGTTCTCGTCGCGCGGGTCGCCCATCACGAGCTTGCCCACCCGCGCCTTGAGCTTGCGCCGCAGCGGCTCGTAGACGTCGCGGTGGGCGAGGATGTGCTGCACGCTGATGCAGCTCTGCCCGGACTGGTAGTAGGCGCCGAACACGATGCGCTCGACCACGTCGTCCAGCGGCAGGCCGGGCTCGGCATCGACGATGCAGGCCGCGTTGCCGCCCAGCTCCAGCGTCACCTTCTTGCGCCCGGCGCGGGCCTTGAGGTCCCAGCCGACCAGGCCGCCGGTGAAGCTGAGCAGGGCGATGCGATCGTCCTCGGTGAGCGCGGCGGCGTCCTCGTTGCTGCAGGCCAGGATCGAGAACGCGCCCTCGGGCAGGTCGGTCTCGGCCAGCACCTCGCCGATGATCAGCGCGCCCACCGGCGTCTTGGCGGCGGGCTTCAGCACGAAGGGACAGCCCGCCGCGATCGCCGGCGCCACCTTGTGCGCGACCAGGTTCAGCGGGAAGTTGAACGGGGTGATGAAGCTGCATACGCCGATCGGCACGCGCTTGACCATGCCGCGGTAGCCGCGGGTGCGTTCGGAGATCTGCAGCTCGACCGTCTCGCCCTCGATGCGCGTGGCCTCGGCGGCGGCGATGCGGAAGGTGTCGATCAGGCGCGTGACCTCGCCGCGCGCGTCGCGGATCGGCTTGCCGGCCTCGATGCACAGGGCCAGCGCCAGTTCCTCGGCGCGTTCGCCGAAGCGGCGCACGCAGTGCTCCAGCACGTCGCGGCGGCGGTCGGGGGTGAAGGCGGCCATCGCCTCGCGCGCCGCGAAGGCGGCTGCGATGGCCTGGTCGACGGTCTTCGCATCGACGAAGGCGGTGCGGGTGGCGATCTTGCCGCTGTACTTGTCCAGCACCTCGAGATCCGCGTTCGGCTGGATCGGACGGTTGGCCAGGTAGCAGGGATAGCGTTTGGCGAGCGCGCCGGACTTGCCGCTGCTGGTCTTCTTGGGCATCAGGAACTCCGCGGACGGTGTGAAGGGGAGGGCGGTCAGGCCACGGCCGCCGCCAGTTCGGGGATCTCGCGATTGAGCAGGGCGTCGTCGCGGCCGTAGTCGACGGGCACCTCGATCAGGTCCACGCCCGGGCGCGCCAGCGCAGCGCGCAGCTGCGCCTCGAAGCCTTCGACGGAGGTCGCGCGGTGGCCGCGCGCGCCGTAACTCTCGGCATAGCGCACGAAGTCTGGATTGCCATAGTCCATGCCGTAGGCCGGATAGCCGTCGTGCGCCTGCTTCCACTTGATCATGCCGTAGGCATCGTCGCGCAGCACCAGCACCACCAGGTCGATGCCCAGGCGCACGGCGGTTTCCAGCTCCTGCGAATTCATCATGAAACCGCCGTCGCCGCAGACCGCCACCACGCGGCTGGCGGGTCGCGCCAGCGCCGCGGCGATGGCCGAGGGCAGGCCGGCGCCCATGGTCGCCAGCGCGTTGTCCAGCAGCAGGCTGTTGGGGCGGCGGCAGCGCGCATGGCGCGCGAACCAGAGCTTGTACAGCCCGTTGTCCAGGCAGGTGATGTCGTCCGGCGACAGCGCATCCAGGAGCGAGGCCACCAGGCGCGGCACGGCCATCGGGAAGCGCGCGTCGGCCGCGAGCGTGGCCACGTGGCCGCACAGTGCTTCGCGCACCCGGTCGAAGAAGGCGAAGTCCCAATGCGGCTGCGGGGACAGGCGCCCGGCCAGCGCCCAGACCGAATGGGCGATGTCGCCCACCACCTCGATCTGCGGGAAATACACCTGGTCGACCACCGCCGGCGAGTAGTTCACGTGGATCACGGTGCGGCGGCCGCGATGCATCGAGAACGGTGGCTTCTCGATCACGTCGTGGCCGATGTTGACGATGCAGTCGGCCGCGTCGATCGCGCGGTGCACGAAGTCGCCGTCCGACAGCGCGGCCGTGCCCAGCCACAGCGGTCCGGACTCGTCGAGCACGCCCTTGCCCATCTGGGTCGAGAAGAACGGGATGCCGAGCCTGTCCACGAAGGCGTGCAGCATCTTCGACGTGGTCTTGCGGTTGGCGCCCGCGCCGATCATCAGCAGCGGGTGGCGCGCGCGCGCGATCGCCTCGGCGGCCGCCGCCAGGGCCTTGTCCTCGGCCAGCGGCCGGCGGCTGTACACCGGGGGCAGCACGATGGCGTCGGTCTGGTCGCCGGCGACGTCCTGCGGCAGCTCCAGGTGGGTGGCGCCCGGGCGCTCCTCCTGCGCGCGGCGCACGGCTTCGCGGACCTTCGCCGGGATCGCGTCGGCGCTGATGAGCTGGCGCGTGTACTTGGTGAGGGGGCGCATCATGTCGACCACGTCCACGATCTGGAAATGGCCCTGCCGGCTGCTGCGGATCGGCTTCTGCCCGGTGACCATCAGCATCGGCATGGCGCCCAGCTGCGCATAGGCCGCGGCGGTGACCAGGTTGGTGGCGCCGGGGCCGAGCGTGGCCAGGCAGACGCCGGCCTGGCCGGTGAGGCGTCCCCAGGTCGCGGCCATGAAGCCCGCGGCCTGTTCGTGACGGGTCAGCACCAGGCGGATGCCCGAGCTGCGCAGCGATTCCAGCAGCGCCAGCGTTTCCTCGCCGGGGATGCCGAAGACATGGTCGACGCCCTCGGCCTGCAGCGCCTGGACGAAGAGATCGGAGGCCTTGGTCATGGGGCGAGTCTCACACGAGTCGCGTTGGCCGTGTGTCCCGCATGCGGGACGGACTGTACGAAGGCGTCGCCGGCTGCGTTCCAACGAGGCGACCGCGTGGGCGCGGTCCCGCATCGTGGAACTCGCTGCTAGCGTTTCTTCGCGGCGGGCGCAGGCGGCGCCGTGTCCACCGCTTCGACCCGCAGCCGCAGGCGTCCGTCGGCGACCCGCGCCGCGACCGGATCGCCGGGCGCGACGTCGCGCGTGGTGCGCACCACGCGGCCGTCGTCGCGCTGCAGGATGCTGTAGCCGCGGGCGATGGTGGCCAGCGGACTCACCGCCTCCAGCGAGCGGGCCAGTCCGCGCAGCTGCAGCGCATCGCGCTGCAGGCGCCGCGCGATCGCCGCCTGCAGCCGTGGCTGCGTGTCGGCC